>JAADYZ010000037.1 GCA_010092775.1 Chloroflexota bacterium | reverse complement strand
GGTGGCCAGCGGCCAGGTGGATCGTGCAAGAATCGGAATGACAGCACCTCCGCAAAGAGCTATCATCTGCCAACATTGACGGAAGCCAAGGAAAAGGCATGTGATGAACGGTAAGACTTGGGCAGCATTTTTTACATTGAGCGCCATCTGGGGCGCGTCCTTCCTGGCAATTAAACTGGTATTGCGCGACCTGTCGCCTTTTACATTGGTGGCGGTGCGTCTGGCTTTGGGCTCGATAGGCTTGTGGATCATCATGGTGATGACCAAGACGCAGCTCCCCAAAGATCGCTCGACGCTCCTATTGCTGGCTCTCTTAGGGATCACCAATGTGACCTTACCCTATTTGTTGATCGCTAATGGCCAGCAGACGATTGACAGTGGCGTCGCTTCTATCCTGAATTCCACAACGCCGCTGCACGCCCTGATTTTGGCCCACTTTTTTCTGTCAGACGAGCGGATTACATGGAACCGTTTACTGGGCTTGATGATTGGGTTTGGCGGAGTCGCTTTGATCTTCAGTGATGGCCAGCGTTATGGGTTTGGGGCGCTCGACTGGCCGGTCTTGCGGGGTCAGTTACTGGTGTTGGGTGGGCCGCTGTGTTATGCAGCCTCAGGCGTTTTTGTGCGCCGCCGCCTGCGGGAGGTCGAACCGGTGGTTGTCGGGACGATTTCGATCACAACGGCATTTGTCGCGTCGACACTATTGGCGCTGCTGGTTGATGGCGGGATCAGCATTCAGATGCAGGCTACCAGTTGGTTGGCACTCCTGTGGCTGAGTGTCCTCGGGGTGAGCGTTGCTCAGGTTCTCTACTTCTTTGTGATGAGCCAATGGGGCGCGACGCGTACCACAATGGTGACCTATGTGATTCCCTTGGTGAGTGTGATCCTCGGTGCGATTGTCTTGAGTGAAGCAGTGACGGTATCACGCGTGGGCGGGTTTGCATTGATTGCGGCAGGAATCGCCCTGGTCAATCGCAAGGTGAACCAGCCTGCCCCGGCCCGTCTGGCAGAGACCGGGGCCGACTGATTTGTACTAACGCAGCTCGAAGGCCAGGTCGCGCGGCCCCATCGGATTCATGGGGCGGGTGATGTAGCAGTCTTCAAGCTCGGCCATGTCCTCTTCTGTCAGCTTGATCTCAACTGCTTCGACGGCTTCTTCCAGGTGTTTCATCTTGGTCGCGCCGATGATTGGTGAGGTGATACCGGGTTTGTGCAGCATCCAGGCCAGCGCGACCTGTGCCATGCTGCGCTCGTGACGTTCTGCCACAGCTTGCACATGATCCAGCACCTCTAAGTCTTGCTCATGGAAGTAGAGGCGATCCGCAATCGGATCGTCTTTGGCGCGGGCCGTCTCACCACCCCCATCCCGCTTGCGGTTGCCTGCCAGGAAGCCACGCGCCAACGGACTCCAGGGGATAATGCCAACACCCTGATCGACGCAGAAAGGGATCATCTCGCGTTCTTCTTCGCGATAGACCAGATTATAGTGATTCTGCATTGAGATGAAGCGGGTCCAACCGTGTAGATCAGCCAGATATTGGGCCTGCACAAACTGCCAGGCAAACATGCTCGACGCGCCGATGTAGCGCACCTTGCCAGATTTCACCAGATCGTGCAGCGCTTCGAGCGTCTCCTCGATCGGTGTGTAGTAGTCGTAGCGATGAATCTGATAGAGGTCGATGTAGTCGGTATCGAGGCGGCGCAGCGATGCCTCAACCTCTTCCATGATGTGCTTGCGCGATAGGCCGCCCTGGTTCGGTGAGTCGCTGACAGGGAAGTAGACTTTTGTGGCGATCACAAGGTCCTCGCGGCGGGCTACGTCCTTCAAGAGCTTACCTGTGACTGTCTCACTGACCCCGCGGGAGTACATGTTGGCGGTGTCAAAGAAATTGATCCCCAGTTCAACGGCGCGCTGAATAAAAGGCCGCGAGGCCTCCTCATTGAGGACCCAAGATCGCCAACCGGGGTCGCCATAGCTCATCATGCCCAGGCAGATGCGCGAGACCTGTAAACCCGATTTTCCCAATCTCATGTACTCCATATCGTGACCTCTCGTTGCTTAGTGGAATAAGTGAAACTACCATGTGATTTTACCAGCTTGATCGACGCCTTGGTCGCTGTCAGCGTTCTAGGATGTCTGGAGAGGGTGGCTCGGCTCGATAGGCAGCGATCTCGACTGCATCGGCCAGGGCTTTGATCTCGCTATGATGGCGACTGTGTTCGCGTACGGTCTCTGCCGGTTGACGGAAACGCTTGCTGCGGCGCTGTGCCCGACGATAGGCACGGAAGACCTTGCGGCGGGCCGGGTCGCGATAAAAGGCGCGTGACTGCCATTGGGCGAGCCAGGCACGGCTAGCACGAAAGAGCAGTACACTGCTGGTGATGATCATGGCTGTCCCAACCAGAATCAGGAGCGGCGTCAGGGCGATGCTAAAAGCGCTCGCGCCGACCTCGATTACCGGACCCAGGGAGATGCTGGGTAGGTCCAAGCCGCCCCAGCCCGAAAAGGCCCAACGGCGAATCGGGCCGGTTTGGGGGAAGCCCTCCCAGCCAGGTGTGGGGTCGAACGGCACCCAGCCCAGCTCCGGGAAGTAGACCTCCGTCCAAGCATGGGCATCATTGGCCCGTACTTCGTAATAATTGGTGATGCTGTTGTAGTCACCCGCCCCATAACCAACCACAAAGCGCGCTGGGATGCCCTGAGAGCGCAGCATGATTACCATTGCCGAGACGTAATGCTCGCAGACTCCGGTTTGATCGACAAACAGGAATTGATCAACCGCGTCAGTGTTCCGCGGCTGGGGCGGTGGATAGAAGTCATACGGATAGGTGACAAGCAAATAGTCGCGGATCGCAACGACCTTGTCGTATGGCGTCAAGGCATCCTCAGTGAGCCGTTCGGCCAGATCATTGGTCCGTTGGCTGACGGTGTCGGGTAGTTGCAGGTACTTCTCAAGAATCTCAGGAGGGTAAGCTGTAGACGTCTCCCGAAGTTGTTCGGGGCTGAAGTTCTGCGCCACCGATCCTACCGAATAGATCGACCCAGCGGTGAACGACTCGCCGACACGTAGGCCGCCGCTGCTGTCTACGACCACTTCATCGGCGGCGATGTTCAGTTCGACCGGCTGTCCGCCGTGAAATACCAGATTGGGTAAGGGCTGCGCAATGTAGAAGGTGTGGTAGAAGTAGCGTCCTGTTGCCTCAGCTTCTGCAATATTTGCGAAGGCGGTTTCCTGGATCAAACTGAGATAGGGTGATCCTCCGTTGACGTAGACTTCCACATCTTCAATATCAGATTGAATCCAGGT
>JAADYZ010000323.1 GCA_010092775.1 Chloroflexota bacterium | reverse complement strand
ACGTTGAAAGCGTCGAAGGATTTTATGTTGAGTATGGCTCAACGACCTGCCACTCGCTGGTTGTTTCTGCAGTGTTCTGTCCTTCGATGCAGGGGTTGGGGGCGCGAGCTGGTGGTCGCGTGACCGGGCAGGACGACCTGCAATACATGATCGAAGCAATTGTGGCACCGGAAGCCTTTGTCGTGGCCGGCTTTGGCAATGTCATGCCACAAAACTTTGGCGAGCAGATGACCTCAGAGGAGTTGGGGGACATCATCGCCTACTTGTTGGAACAATAGGGTTGGGAGAGAGATTACTATGGCTACGATTACCTATCCAGAGCAGCGTGCTCAAACACAGCGACCGGGAATTCTGGATTGGCTGACGACGGTCGATCACAAGAAGATCGGCATCCTGTACATGGTCACCGCCTTTCTGTTCTTCTTGATCGGTGGCTTGATGGCGCTGGTGGTGCGCCTGGAGTTGGCCTTGCCAGGTGCACAGTTCATCAACGCTGAGCAGTACAACCGCACCTTTTCTCTACATGGCACGACGATGATCTTCTTGTTCGCTGTGCCCATGCTGGCCGGTATCGGCAACTACCTGGTGCCGCTACAGATCGGCGCAAGGGACATGGCCTTTCCGCGCCTCAACGCACTGAGCTACTGGCTGTACATCTATGGTGGTCTGACGATTTTCGCCAGCTACATGGTAGCCAACGGTGTTGCCCAGCTCGGTTGGACTGGCTATCCCCCGTTGTCAAACGCACAATACAATCCAACGGTTGGCGCAGACCTCTGGGCAATCGGCTTGATTATCATTGGCGCATCCTCCACGATGGGCGCGGTGAATTTCGTCACGACGATATTGAACATGCGAGCGCCTGGCATGGACCTGTGGAAGATGCCCGTATTCACCTGGACGGTGCTGGTGATGGCCTTCATGGTGCTGGTCGCGACACCGATGTTGAGTGGTGCGCTCGCGATGCAGTTGGCCGACCGCAATCTGGGAACTGGCTTTTTTGACGCACAGCGCGGCGACCCTGTCTTGTGGCAGCACTTATTCTGGTTCTATTCTCATCCGGCGGTGTACATCATGGTGCTGCCTGCGATGGGCGTGGTATCGGAGATTCTGCCTGTCTTCTCGCGCAAGCCGATCTTCGGCTATAAGGCGATCGTCTGGTCGACCATTGCGATCGGCGCGCTAGGCTTCTCAACCTGGGCGCACCACATGTTCACAAGTGGTCTACCGCGCCTGCTTGAGGCCTTCTTCGCCCTCTCCACCATGATCATCGCCGTACCCACCGGAGTGAAGATGTTCAACTGGATCTTCACGATGATGGGAGGTAAGCTACGCCTTAAGACGCCGATGCTGTTTACCATTGGTTTCCTTGGCATGTTTCTAATCGGCGGCATCAGCGGCGTTTTCCAGGCGATCATGCCACTAGACAGGCAGCTTCACGACACCTATTGGGTTGTAGCGCACCTGCACTATGTGCTGTTTGGGGGCACCGTCTTTGGCTTGTTCGCTGGTTTCTACTATTGGATACCCAAGATTTTCGGCTTTATGCTCAGTGACCGCATTGGCAAGGTTCACTTCTGGCTGACCTTCATTGGCTTCAACCTGACCTTCTTCCCGATGCACATCCTGGGTGTTTTGGGCATGCCGCGCCGCTACTTTGACTATCCTGCTGGCCTGGGCTACGATGGGTACAATCTAGCGGCCACTATCGGCTCGTTCCTAATCGCCTTTGCGACACTGATCTTCATGTACAATGTCTTGTACTCAGGTTTGCGGCGCGATAAGGAATGGGCGGGGGACGACCCCTGGGAAGCCGACACCCTGGAATGGGCGACAACCTCGCCACCACCGGATTACAACTTTGAGCGTATCCCGGTTGTTAAGAGCCTGCGCCCCGTACGCGATGCCCGAATGGCACTCAAACGGTCGGGGGCATCACAGGATTAGCCTTGGCCTGCTTCGCAAAGGAACAGAGTTTCGCATGAGTGAGGACGCTCAATCCCACGGGACTGACCACCACGATGAGAATCATCACCCCTCCCCCAGCATTGCCCCATTGATCGTGGGGCTGGGGGCTACACTGGCCTTGGTCGGCATTCTTTCCCTGCCGCTGCTGGGAGTTGGGGCAGTGATCCTGACGATTGGCATCGTCGTATGGGTGGTCACGTAGGTCATCTCAGAATGTAGATGTTTGCAGAAGGCATAGCGCCAAGTTTGCTTTGCGCTATGCCTCCTTTCATGCCAGTCACAAGGAGATCAATCGCTTGGACTCGTTGACCCTCTTTCTACTCATCTCAGTCGGGGCCTTCGCTGCAATTATCGCGATTGCCGGCGGCCTGGCCGTTGGCCTCTCCCGCTTAGACAGTGCGGTACGTGTTGAACAAGCACGTGTCGCGGAATTACCACCGATGGAGATTGGTCCACCGCCTGCGGTCAAGACCCTCAGCCCGGTCAGTCAGGCGATGGCAGACGGCGGCGTGGTTGAACCGCCGTCATCGCTACAAATCGATCATGGGAAGTTGGGCATCTGGATTTTTCTCTCATCGGAGATTGCCTTTTTCGGCGTCCTGATTTCCTCGTTCGTGGTCTTCCTGGTCAGCGGACTGATTACCGAGGGTGATCTGGCAACCCTCAATATCCCGTTGACGAGCTTGAGCACCTTCTTGTTGCTGGCCAGCAGCTTTGCCGTCGTGCAATCCCTTGAGGCGATTGAACGCGATACTTGGGCTGAGATGCAGTTGTGGCTCGTCGCGACGCTTGTGTTGGGTGGCATCTTCATCGGTATCCAAGCCTTCGAGTGGAACGAATTCACATTGATGGCGACCGAGTATGAAGAAGGGCTGCTTCGCGTGAGCGAGCTGGCAGAGACCAGCCTCAGCGAGGAACGCCTGGCGTCGCTGGAATTCAGCCTAGGCGACCTTGCTGCGCTGACGCCAGAGGAACGTTCTGCCGCGCTTGGCACGCTGTCGGCTTACGCTCAGGTTGATGGCTTGATGGCCCTAGAAAACGAGATCACTGAGGTTGAAGAGCTGCCCTTCGGTGCCACCCCGTTGCAGGGGACCTTTGGCACGGTGTTCTACGTGCTGACGGGCTTCCACGGCCTCCATGTGCTTATCGGTCTGATCTGGTTGACCATTGTGATCGTGCTTTCTTCGCAAGGACGCTACACGGTCGACAACCACACTGGCATCGAGACCTTCGGATTGTACTGGCACTTCGTCGATATTGTGTGGATCGTGCTGTTTACAGTGATCTACCTGATCCCGAATTTCATCATCAGCTAGCATAGGAGAGGATGATCACATGGAAAACGAAGTTGTCGTTAATCTTGAGCTGTGGTCGCTCATTGCGGCTGGCTTGATGCTGATTATCGCGGCGATCGGTGCCGGTCTAAGTGGCGCGTTCAGTTTGCTCTCTCGCCAATTGGTTGTCAGCCAAGCGCAGGAGGAGGGCCTTGATCCACGAGAAGTTCTGGCTCAGCGCAAAGCTGACGAGAAGGCGGCTGCGGGCGAGCACAGCGGGCAACCGAGTTCGGTCTTGGTCTTTGGTCTGTTGACCTTCCTGACCCTTTTGGAGATCGGAATCGCGACGGTACCGCTGCTGCCCAGCGTGATTATCGCTGCACTCCTGGCCATGATGGCTCTCAAGGCCTTCTTGGTGGCAGCGTATTACATGCACCTGGCCAAGGACCCTCGTTACCTCACCTACGTGTTTATTATCGTGATCCCATTCGTGGCCTTGATCCTGGCGGCACTGCTGATTGAATATGTGACATAGGGCCAGCGGCTTTCAAGAGTGCAGTATAACGGGGCTGTGTGGCCCCGTTTGTTGTTTCTAGCCCGCAAAGGGAAGGGCCGCCACAGTAGCCTGCCCGCCATCTTCCCTGTCTAGGAGCATGCCTGGCTCAGTGTAGTCTAGCTTGATGATGGCGAGCGATATCGGGCCAAAGCGCGGCGAATGCGCATAGGATGTGACCCGACCGACTGAGCGCCCATCCACCCTCAACGCTGTACCGAGGTCAACGGGTTGACTCAAGCGCAGGCCGACCATCCCTTTGGTGATCTTCTCATAGTTGACTTGCCGGGCAAGAACTTCCTGACCGGTATAGCAGCCTTTGCTGTCAGACACGGTATCTGCTAGGCCCGTTTCGAGCGGGGTGTAATCCTCGCTAAGTTCGTGGCCAGCCGCTGGTAGCCCAGCCTCAACACGGCGGATTTCGTAGACCGACGGGTCAATTTCGAGTGCCGCGGCCTGGCTGAGTTTCTCAGTCAAATCGCCCAGAGATGAGGGGGCCAGGGTCAGCCGGTATGCCAGACCAACCAGACCAGTCTCCGCCAGGATACGAACTTCCCCGCCATTGAGAGAAAACGACGTAGTCATCCCTTTGCTTTCTGGCGCTGTCCAGCCCAAGGCAGCCAGAATCTCAGCAGCGCGAGGGCCATCCAAGACAAGCTGAGCGAGGTCGCCAGACTGATCAGTGACCGTCACGCGATCCATGAAGAAGATGCGCCCCTTGAGGTAGCTCGCCAGTGCTTCAGCCGTGCCTGGCAATGGGATCACACCGATGCTCCCGCTCTCAGGCAACAATGTGAGGACATTCGTAATCCGTCCACTGGCGTTGGCAAGTACAGTGGTGACGCTCCGCCCGGGGGCCAGTTGGGTCACATCGTTAGTCGTCTGGCGCTGCAAGAAGTCAAGCTGGTGCTCGTCGCCAATACGCAGATAGCCTGATGCATCGTCAAGACGATAGACAGCGCCCTCAACCGACGCCTGATAGTCTTCTGAAGTGGTTTCGATCTGCTGCATGCTGGGGTTCCTCCGAATAAACATCACGTCTGTTCATCAAATTATAGCGGCGACCGCCCCTGCTCAACCAAAAAAGCCGCCTATGATATAGCGGCTGCACCATGATTTCGTTGACGCCCCCGGCAGGACTCGAACCTGCGACCTTTGGTTTAGAAGACCACTGCTCTATCCGCTGAGCTACGGGGGCAACAGATTACCGTGAGGATTCTAGCTGAGTCCGCGCACTTTGGTCAAGCGTCTTCTGGCGCTTTGTACACCCGAATGCCCTTATACACCTGCCGACCCGACAAAGTCCGCAGGATCATTTCCGCAGGGCGGCCAATGCGGTCGGCCAACTCGATGGCGGTCATTGGATAGTTGGCCGCAGTCAGCAGGGCGCGAAAGACGGCCTCAATAAGGGACGTGCGCTCGGTGATGAAGTCGGGGTGGGCGGCAATCTCTTCGAGGAACTCATACATCACGCCATCCACGCGCGAGATGCGACCGGTGTAGGGGTCAATCCAATCGCGCAGTCGTTCGGGGTCTTGCGCGACAGTTAGATCAACCTCGTATTCCTCGGCCAGTTGGTCCATGTAGGATTGCAAGTTGCGCTGTGCGGCCTCGTCAAACCAGGATTCGTCAATGTGAAAGCGGGTATTCAGCGTTGCTTTGCCGGGGCCAGTCGAAAAGGGAGGCGGAACAGTCACGGGGCAGCGATCCTCTCTAATTCTGGGTGGGACGCCAATAGGCACCGCCAACACTCTCAAAGGCGGGGTCCTCAACGAGCATCGCCATGATCGGCCCAGGTGGAGCGCGGCGCACTAGATTCACGGCGCTGTAAAGTGTCTTGGCGTGGACCTGCCCCTGTGGATTGAGGCGGGCCAGTTCTCCGACAACGTCACGGACAATTTGGGGCAACGCGACCCGGTTTTGGACCAGGCGCTCGGCCAAACTGTCGAGCGTGTCGGGTTCTTCAACATGGATCGCCATGAGATCATCGTAATCGCTGCCTACGGCGTGCTGCTCATTTTCGAAGCGAATGCGATCTTTAGATACCTTGGCCGTCAGGAGCCACTCGCGATAAGAGCGACCACGCCGTCCAAAGTCAATCACCACCCTGCCCGGGTCCTCTCCACGCTGCACTGTTACATAGCCACCGACTGGAATCTCGTTGGCAGCGTACCAATCGCGCAAGCCGTAGATGTACCCTTCGTGGCGCACGACCCAAGCTTCCATCTCCTCTTCGGACTCAGCATCTACCAGCGTGAAATGAATGCGTGGCGACTGCTCCGCTGTAGGAAAGAGAAGTTGCAGGGGGGGTGTCAGGGGTAAGGTGCCACTGCGCCAATGGGGATAAATGAGGGTTACGCGGATCGAATCCTCACGGCGGGGCAGCAAATGGGTTGTGAGCTCGTCTTCAATCTCACTTTCGATGCGTTGGAGTTCAACCGTCAGCACATCGTGATCGAATTCAAGCGCCGTATAACGCAATGGTCCTGGCGGCTCTTTGACGTCGGCGGGCTGCATTCGCACCAGATGCCACATCACCTGGCCAGCCGGTCCAACCTCATCGAAGCGTTGATCACTTTTGAGACCATAATTGAGGGAGAATTCGGCCAACTCAGTTTGAGCGTCGCCGAGAATGCCAACTTGCTCCATGATCTCGGCGGTTGACATTGGGCCACCACCACTAATGTCGAGTATGGCCTCTGCTAAATTGAGATGCCGCTCGTTGATGTCGAGCATCAGCGCCTTGGGGAACCAGCGCACGCCTAGCTGCACCAGATCATCACGACCAGCCAGGAAGCTCTCTAGCAACTCACCAATTCGCCCACCATGATCAATGAAAATCTCCTCAGGGCTGAGCGCTGGTGATGCACTCGGCTGTTCAGCCGCCTCTGGAACGTTCAATGCGTGGTCGATCTCTAATTCGGCGGCGAACTCCTGATGATCACCGTTGTCAAATTCAACAACAACAACTTGATAGCTGCCATAGTCGTCGTTGTCTCCAGCACGTGAATCAACGACTTGCCCCACCCGATTGCCCATAAAGGTGAAGGTCACCCTGTCGCCTAACTCGTAACCCGAACCGGGTTGGTAACGCTTAGCGGGTGTAGCATCGGGCTGGTCAAGATCACCAGAGGCCATGCTCAGACGATAGCGGACCAGCAGAAAGGCAAGTTCATCCGTGGAGAGCGGCACCTCGCGTTCAAGCAGGATATTGCTGAGGTACTCAATATCGGTCGGGGTGATTTCAAACGATTCATCCCACCACGTAGGGGAGTGGGCGGACTCCGTCGCCACTTAGGGCAGCCTCCACTTGGAAAATGTTTGGGAGTAAGAGTTGCGGCCTTGCATCGTTCCCATTATATCGGTCGAGTCGCCAACCGTCAAAACTCAACTAAGGGAAGTCTTCGCGCACCCACTGAAGTGGATCAACCTGCACACCATTCACCCGCATCTCCCAATGCAAATGCGCTGCCGTCGATAGTCCTGTATTGCCCATCACGCCGAGCTGCTGGCCAGCCGCGACAGTATCACCGGGTTCGACCAGGATGGCGGACATGTGCCAGTAGCCCGTGTAGACCCCTCGACCATGATCAAGAATGACGACGAAGCCGCGCACATCGAGCAAGCCTGTGTCTACGACAATACCGGCTGCTGGGGCAAGCACCGGGGGCGACGCACGCGAGGCAAAGTCAGCGCCGGTATGGATAGCAGAGAAAAGGCCATTATTGTAGCTGCGGACCGCACCAAAACCGGACGTCAGGACGCCCAGGGTAGGTAGCAAGAAGGGCCCATCCCACAGGCGATCGGTGGTGAAGCCGGTCATTTGCGACTCAACATAGGCTAGTTCGCCCTGAACGGTGTCCGAGTTGTTCAGGATGGCAGCCACATCGGAGGCGACGGCGATTTGCTCTAGAGGATAGTTGGCTGAATCGACGGCAACATATTGCGTAAAGGTCGCAACCCCACCTTGGCCGTCATCAAAATTGAGTGTAAGGGGAACCAAGCCAGGAGCTTGGGTCGCGAGCACGCCAGTCAGCGCCCAATGCGTATTTCCGTCGGCTACGAAATTCAAAGGACGATCTAGCAGGCTGCCGCTCAGGGTGCCAGGCACCTGGGTGATGACTTCGACCAGGACCGTTCGTCCTTGAATCAGGGGGGACTGGTTCAAGGACTGTCTCTTATACACATCT
>JAADYZ010000322.1 GCA_010092775.1 Chloroflexota bacterium | reverse complement strand
AGATGTGTATAAGAGACAGCCGCCCAAGCGGCGCTTGAAGCGGCTGGGATCGAGGTGCTGGCCCAGCGTCAGGTGGTTGTGCAGCGGCTGCGCCAGGATCAGCCGGGGCAATTGGGCCTGTTCACAGGGATGCTCGCTGAAGCCGGAGTCAACATTGAGGTCTTGTACAGCGACCACAACAATCAATTGATCGTCGTGGTTGATGATGTTGAAACGGCCAGGCGCATCTCGCAGGCGTGGATGGCCACTTGGGATTAGTGCGGGTTGGCGATTTCTTGTCTGGCGCGTTTGCTCGCGGCGATGGCCGCCAGGAAGTCCTCAATGGTGATGACGGCACTGGTTCCATCACGGTCGAGGGCGCGCGAGGCGGCAAACACCACACAGTTCAGGATGTCGCCCCCGGCTAGTCCCTCCGTGTCGCTGACCAGGCGAGCCCAATCGGCGTCACTCAGGCGAACCGGCAGCCGGTCTGGAATGTGACCGCGCCACAGTCTGGCGCGTCCGGCGGCATTGGGCAGTGGCATCTCGATGTGACCCAGGATGCGCCGCACGAAGGCCGCATCGTAGTTCGACGCCAGGTTGGTCGCAAAGATCGTCACAATCGGATAGCGGTCCAGGGCCAGCAGCATCACCGAACGACTGACGTTCACCGCATGATCCGAGCTTTGCGAGACGTTGGTCAGCCGCCGGCCCAGGATCGAGTCAGCTTCATCGAAGAACAGCAAAGCGTCGTCCTTCTGGGCCTTTTGAAAGGCCGCGGTGATGTTCTTGGGGGTCTCACCGACATACTTCGACTCGATCTCGGCGTAGTTCACCCGGATGATCCCTTTACCTAACTCGTCGGCGATGGCCTCAGCGGCAAAGCTCTTGCCGGTGCCGGGTGGCCCATAGAGATTGATGGCCGTGCGCCCGCCATGCGGATCGATCTCGGCCAGACCCCAATCCTGGTAGAGCACTTCGTGATGCCGGATTTTGGTCAACATACCGCGCAGTTGGTTCAGGGTGTGGTCGGGCAGTACCAGATCAGCCAGGCGACGGCGCGGTGTCTCGACTTGAAATAAGGCCGAGCGGTCGGTCCCGTTCTGTGGCAGACCGCCCGGCGCGATGACGCGCCCTTGTGCGACCGGGCGTTGGATCGGCTCAACGGGCTGTTGTTGTTGATGATTGTCAGGCACGATTACTCCTCCAGATCGAGCAGGCCGAGTTCCTGCTCCAGCCAGCGTGTTTCCAGCATATCCACATAGACAGCGATAGCCTCCTTGAGGAAGATCGGCAAATCGGGGTGCAGATCGCTGAAGGTCTTGCGGAAGCGTGGATCGTCATGATAGAGGTCGCCCAGGCCGCCCAGTAGTTCAATCGTCGGCTCGTAGAAGTGACGTAGGTGCGCGTGCCAGCGCGTCAACAGCACCTGAATCTCTGGGCTGTCGGGGGCTTGGTCGATGTTTGCAGCAAAGGCCTCGAAGATGGCGTTGCCCTCATCGATGACGGCTTGTTTCTCTTCGTCACTGTAACTGCTCCACAGCCGCGCGGACTGCTCGGCGAGACTGCCATAGCTTGCTGCCGCTTCGTGTTCGTATTCGTCAGACTGTTCTTTATGAAAGACGGCTTTCTTCTTCGCCATGCCATTGCTTCCTTTCCAGTACATCCGCTCATACCTGAAGAGTCTACACGATGACCTTAGGTCATAGGCAAACAGAAGTAATCAGGTTTGGGGTGGCCAAGAAGCTGTATTTGGGGGGGATAACATCCATATCAGGCTGGATGCTGAGGGCTAATCGCTGATTGTCAACTCATCCGGCAGCCTCAGCGCGTCCAGGCCATCCGAAGTGAGCAGGCGCTCAAAGCTGTTCGGATCATACAGGCCGACCTGAATGAAGGCTGGCCCTTGATAGGGTTCGCGAAAGGTGATCGGGTGTGGATCGATGAGGTATTCGCCGCTCAGCCAGCCGCTCAGCGGGCGCTGCCCAACAGCCGGGACAGCGTCGTGCTGGCCGATTAAGCGCCCGTCAGGCGTGACCAGATGGGTGAACACACATAGTCTGCACCTGCCTGGCCGTCCGCGACAGCCTGCCAGAGCAGCGTCAAATCGATGGTGGCCTCGCTGGTCAGTGGGTCAGGCAGATCGAGATCGTAGCCGATCAGTCGAGCCACGTTGCCGAATTGCAGGTCTAGCGCTGTCTCGACCGGCGGCGGATCAAACAGGCGCGGTACTCCGCTGATCTCCACCGTCGCAAGCACATCCTCGCCCAAGCGGATTTCCGCCGGACCGTTCTCGGCATCAGGGCGGACGCGCAGTTGCAGGCGCACAATCGCCTGATCGCCAATGATCTGAAGCTCATCGTGGATGACCTGGCCGTTCTGCATCAACACAAGGTCGCTTAGATCATGCTCGGCTGGCATGTCCAGGGTCAACCGGATTGCAGCGCCGGGCGGCACACTGGGCCAATCGAGCGCGAGGCCCGCCAACCAGGGCAAATGGTGTGGTGTGAGGGCAAAAGGCGGAGCGCCGTAGCGCCAGGTATCGAGGGTTTGCCCAGTCGTTACGGTAGCAATCTGCGCTACTTGCCCGGCGGGTGCGCCTGCGTCGTCTATCAGCTCGATTGGCTGGCCGCTCTGGCTGTCGAACAAACGCAGACTGACCTCTGCGTCAAGCGGGGGCGTGCCAGGGTAAAGCGGGATCACATAGAAGGATTCGGTCTGTTCGCCGGGCGACCATAAGCTGGTGGGCTGCCCGCTTGACGAAAACAACAGCCGCCGATCCTCCCCCAGGAACCAGTCAGTGCTTGGCTCGCGCAGAGTTACACGGGCCGCCAGATCACGCGATTCGCTGAGCGCGTCCTCTGCCTTCCAGCGGATCGCCAGGGTGATGGCATCACCCGATTGGAGCGAGTAGCCGCTGGCCCGCAGACCCGGCCAGCGTAGATCAATGGGTTGGTACCGCACTGGCTGTGGCTCGCTCGCCGGGTCAAGCTGATAACGATCGACCGCGTAGCCTTCGAAAGTCTGGCGCGATTCGAAAGCGCCGTAGCGCTCTAGATAGAAAGGCACAATCTGCCGCGTATCGCTGCGCTGCGCGTGGAAGACCACCACACCAATGTGATCTTTGCCCACTAGAAAAGGCAGCAGCGAAGCAGGCGCACTCAGGCCGCGATCAAAATCGGCGCGGAATAAGGGGGCAGAGCCGATGTCATAGTAGTCCAGCGTGCGGTCAAAGCCGTCAATGCTAATCAATCCATCGTCGGTGTCGTATTCGTCGCGCAGGAATTCGGCCAGCCCAACAGTTTGATCGTGCCGCCAGCCGATGCCGCGATTGTTGTAGAGGCTGTCAATGTTCAGCCCGGCACTGATGAAGAGCAAGCCGCACAGCAATCCGGAGCCAGCCCGCTCCCAGTTGGCTCCGTCCCAGGCACGTAAGATCAAGCCAGTAAAGACAATCAACAGCAGCGGCGACAGATAGAAAATGTAGCGTGGATGAATAATCGGGTTGATCTGCCAGTAGATCAGTACGATGCCCGTTGTGCCCAGCACGATCCATAGCATGTCGTAGAGCGCTCGCTCCGAGCGCCGCCAAAAGGCCGGGATCATCAGAAGCAGTGCGCTGGGCAGGATCGCAGCCGCGACCCACACAGCAGGCAGCGGGTCACGAACATGGACCCAAGGCACCCCCATCCAGAAGGTCCATTGCGCTTGCAGCAAATCGGGCAGCGGCAGGCGCTGCGCCAGTTGATCCGGTTCGATCTGGCCGCGCAAGAGGTAATTGGGCAGCGTTGGCAGCGAGAAGATCAGCGTGGCCAGCTTGCCAAGAGCGGCGCTGCGCAGCCAACGCAGATCACGGCTGCCGCGCAGCCAGACCCAGCCAATCCACAAGTTAACCAGCAGCACTCCGAAGACCATGAAGCCGTGTGTGCTCAATGCAATCGCTTCGGCAGCAGCCAGCTTGAGCCATGATCCGGCCCGACCCGATCGCTCTGGATCGTTCACGTCGAGCGCCGCGTCGATCAGAAAGAGCATGGCAGCGGGCATCAGGAAGTACTGACGGACCTCCTGCGCATAGAACACCCACATCGGCGCCACCGCCCCTAACAGCAAGGCCAACACCAAGGTATTCGGCCCGACAATGCGACGGGTGACGCGCACCAGCAGGGGGACAGCCAGCCAGGTGCCCAGCAAACTCAGAAAGCGAAGGGCGAAGGGTGTCTCACCAATCAGACTGATCCAGGGTGTGAGCAGCAGCATGTACAGCGGATCGCCGGAGGCAGTGGCCGCATAGAAGCGGTTTTCAAGATTGGGGTTGAGCAGGGCCGTCCAACCGGCTGAGAGATTATCCCAGAGGGGCAGCGTGGCATGGTACCAACTATGCGCTTCATCCCACCAGATGTCCTTCTCACCCAGATTGTGCAGCCTCAAGGCAAAGGCCAGCAGCAGCAGGGTCACAACAATCAGGACTTTGGGGAGAGGGCTGGGCTTGTTCATCTGAGGCAGTGTAGCGTGTGTGCCAGCGATCAGCAATGAACGATTGGCGCTGCCTTGCATAGAACTGATCGCTCGCGGCTAACTACCCATCGCTTCCTCCGGCTTGCGCGCCCGCACACAGAGAAACGAGGGCCGATCTTTGGTGTCGAGGTAGTCCTCCCGGTCGGCTTGGGTTCGCCAAATCCGCTCCACTGTGCGTCGAATTGGCGTTTTTCGAAATAGCTGTCAGGCCGCTCACATCGGGCAGCGGCGAGCGGGTGGCGGGCAAAGCGAGGAAGAAGCTATAAACTGCCCCAGCTTGGATTGTCCCATTCTAGCAAGAAGGGTAAAGTTGAGGGGCAAGTCCACCTGTGGAAAGGGTCAATCATGAGCGCCACAACTGCCGAACTGTTCCTCAAGCAGCGTCTTGCCACTCTGGAGCCGGTGTCCGACCACGCTGCTGTTGCTCACAATCTGATCACCTGGGGCGAGTATCGGCTATCCTTGGCCGACCGCGCCGACGAGTCGCTGCCCGAACACTGGCTGACGTCAATCGACATGCCCCCGGAGACACCCGTGCTGGGTGTTCGACCATCTGAAGCGGAACGATTCTGCCAGTGGTTGAGCGATGCACAGGGCCAATCCTATCGCTTGCCTGCCAGCTCGGAAATCCCCGAGGCGGTCATCCGAGAGATTGCGCCCAATGGGGCCTGGACCCGGACCGCTGACCAGGCCCAATGCGTCCGCAAGCATGACGTCCCCTTGCTTCCGCCCAAACTGCTGCGCCAGCGCCTGACGCGAGATGCCGATGCCGTGTGGAATCGCGATGAATTGGATGTTGAGGCGGTCCATGATTGTGC
>JAADYZ010000321.1 GCA_010092775.1 Chloroflexota bacterium | reverse complement strand
CTCCGACAATCGGCGTATGTCTTCACGTTGGAGACGTGGAAGGGGCATACGTTGTACAGCCTTTATCCCCTCTGCGAAGTGTGGATGCTCATCACTGCGATAACTGCCAATCATCAATAACCGTTGCTTCGGCACGAGTTCGGCAATCCGCTCTAGCCATGATTCAAAATCACTGACCCATTGCAAATCGTCCAGCAGGAGGACCACCGTTTGCGTGTGTCGCTCGACAAGTTGCATCATGGTTTGGCGCAACCGGAGCATCGCCGCGCCACCGATTAGTGGCGGGGCAACGTGCACTGGATATCCCAAAAAATCATCTATGTCTGGCACAATTTGTTTCAATACACCTGCTTCATTATCGGTGATGCCATCGACACTGATGGCTAACCCACGCGCCACCCCACGCCAGATTTGCAACGGAAGTCCGCCTTCCTCAACCGCACTGCCGCGTAGAACCAGCGCACCCGCCACCATGGCATAGATGCGTAATTCTTCCATCAACCGAGACTTGCCCACCCCACTCTCGCCACCAATGAGCCACACTGAACCATGTCCATTTTGCGCCTCATCCAATGCCTGTCGTAACGTATCAAGCTGATTTGAACGCCCGACAAAGGTGCTGGCTTGCAAAAAGCTCTCACGGATCGTTTGGCTTTCTGCCGGGCGATTTACCCCTACCGCATCGTAAAATGCGATCATGGCATCATAGGCGGTAGCGAACCGGTCTGCAGGGTCTTTTTCGAGAATTGTTTGCAACCAAGGCACAAAGTCATCCGGTATGGCTGAAAAGTCTGGGATATGGGTCGTGATCTTATTGATGATTTGACCCACATTATCAGCCGCAAAGGGATGCTGACCAACCATGATTTCATACACCATCACGCCAATGGCAAAAAGATCAGAGGCAACCGAGGCTTTTTTACCCTGAAACAATTCAGGTGCCATATAATTAATTGTGCCTGAAATCGTATCCTTTTTGGTTGATTGTGCTTTATCCTGCTTCGCCAAACCGAAGTCCATCACTTTGACCTGTTCATCTTTGGTGACAAAGACGTTGTCCGGTTTGAGATCACGATGAAGCACCCCGCGCCGATGCAGATAGTGCATCGCCTGAAGCATCTGTCCCATTAAGACGATGCGCCGTTCTCGCGACAAGTTGATCCCGTAGGTTTTGCAATCGGTTCCGCCTTCAAGCAGCGTCATGGTATAGAAGGGATGTTTGTCTTCATCAAACCCAAAATCCAGAACGCTGAGAATATGTGGATGGCGTAAAGTTGCCAGAATACTGAATTCATGTGCCAGGCTCAGGCGCAACTTATCCGTGTCATCGGTTCGCACTTTGGAGGCGAAATCGAGGTCTTTATCTGGAATGAGCACCTGCTTCAGCGCGACTTCCCGGTGTTCAAGGCGGTCATAGACGCGCCACACGACCCCCATACCACCCTGGCCGAGCTTGTTGATGATTCGATAGCGATTGGTGATTAGCTTGCCGTGCTCCATGGTGGCTCCGAATCGTACCTAAAACCCTGTCACAAATATATCCACTGCCTGCACCACGCGCCATCCCAGAAACACCTCTGGCTCTTCGCGGCAAACTGGCAAGCTGTGACTGGATTTTGGGCAACAGCAGACAAGATGTCTGCTGTTGCCATTGGTCGTGAGGTTGTGACTTACCGGGCGGCGCGATCAATCCGCATGGGGTCGTCCAGTGCAATAATCACAGGCTCGATATCGGGCGGACCAGGGGCGGTATAGCGAACACCTTCAAAGGGTTCGGGGCCGGGTCCACCAGGATTGTAGAAAGCGCTGTAGCCACCTTCTAACGCGGGGATTTCGACGAAGGTGATGTTACGCGCTGCTTCTTCATCGCCTACCAGAATGATGTCAATGTAGTTGTCGCGGTCTTCACCGTAGCAATCATCATAGTAGATGCCCTCGTCAGGATTCTCGCGCTGGCCCAGATCGGATAAGCCGACCACGCGCAAGGTGCCGCCAGCGACCTCATAGTCCACGCCGACTTGTTCCAGCAGCACCGTCTCGCCATCTTCGCCATTAACGTGGACCCGGAAGAAGTTTTCGTATTCATCAGGTTGTAGGGCACTCACACCATCAGGAGAGAAGCCGCCCGTTGTTAACACGCGAAGACGAAAATCGCCTCCTTCATAGAGTGCAAACTCATCGTTTGGGATAGAGATGCTTTCTAACGCGGGAATTCCACCTTCGCCAACTGCTGTGTCGCCAACGAAGTTGAGTTTAGCACCTACCAGAGTAGGTCCCGAATCATAGGGGGTGGCTTCCGTTTCCCAGAAGAGACCGCGCGCATTGACCTCTTGCCCGCCGGGACCCACAAGCGTTAAATCACCAACAATATCAAGCCGAACAGGGAAGATTGCGCCTTCGTCGCTGGCCGATAAACGGTTGGCAAATTCCCCATAAAGAACAATCGTATTGCGTTCATTCAGTTCCCAATTCGGGAACATTGTGAACCCTACGAGAACGCCAAGTTCGCCATTGCTCAAGGTATACTGGAAGTCTTCGAGGTCAATTGTCTCGGTGGCGACGGGCCAACTAAACACAATCGGTAATGCGTCTGCATGATCGGGCCTGCCTGTGCCAACAATTCGCATCGAAGCCGACGTGGTGGCAGCCGTCCGGGCTACCGCATCTAGTTCTTCGCCATTGGTACAGGTTGCCGTGCGGATCCAACTAGCGCCGGCTTCTCGTGCCGCTTCTTCGGTATAGTCTGCGATGCCAATGATGCCCTCAAAACCCAAACCGGCAGATAGAATCATCGGTTCTTCATTCCAATAATCAGCCCCGGCCAACTGCCCATCGAGCATTTGAGCCACAGGACCGATGATTAGATCGTTCTGTTCACCGACGAGGGGGACAATCGCAACCAGAAGGAGCGTTGCCGGGATTGCAGTCCACCAACGGAGGTAAGTGGGGCTAGGTGCATCATCACTGGCGCCAGGATTGAGCTTCTTCCATTCGACCTGCGCCCACCGCACCAGCAGAAAGACACTCACACCGACAAAAATCAGACTGGGAACCAGGAAACCGTGCAGAATTGACTCCAGGGCGTTGAAAGCAATCACGAGAACAGCGGCCAGCCCCAGTACGTGCGGCGCGTAGGCCCGTGCGAGGCCCAACAACACGACTGCTGCGGCGACGAGTCCGGCGATATTGCCGGCGATACGCAGAGGCTCAACCAGATCAACTGCGATGTGAACCCCGATGTCGAAGAGGTTCCACACAATTAACAGGATGGCCAACCAGGGAATGTTACGGCTTGTGCTTTGTGATTTCATTGTTGTCTCCAAATGGTGTAGCAGCCACAACGACCGCTAGACGTTAACCCAATGCGATTCACTTGTCCTCAGTTTCAGTCTGGGCTTCGACCGCTTTGGCAATGGGCGCGTGTTCCAGCGCCTTTGCCAGGTTTTCCTCTGCTTCTTTGGAAAGCGACGTGTGGTACAGCGTGCCGCCGTGCTCGCGCAACGCATCGGCCACCTTGTCTACGGTGATGTCCTCAGTCAGCAGGAACAGCGCGGAGTCACCCGGTTTCATGTCACTGCCCACGTTCTTGATGAACTGGTTGTCGATGCCGACATCCAGCTTGCGACCGAACAAGGCGCTCAGCCCCATGCCCAGCAGCGCCATGAAGATGGGGCCGCCGAAGATCAGGCCAATCAGCAAGCCCCAGAAGCCACCACTGGCGACGTTGCTGCTCTTGACCAACGACTCCAATGTTTGGTGCACCTTGACCTTGCCATTGGCATCCTTGACGATGACCGCCGCATCTTCCACCTCAATCAGGTGCTGCTTGCTGAGTTCGGCGACGGATTGCAGCACCTGGCCGGCTTTTTCTTGATTCTCATACGTGAATACGATCAGTTTGCTCATTTGTCACTCCTTATGTGGCTAATTTGCGTTTGCGATTGATAGAAGTAGCAGCGGAGAGATATTTGCTTTTACCTCTCCACGATTTGACTTGCTTTAGGGTGCGGCACGGGCAACAGCATTGCAGTCAGGCTGTTGCCCATACAGATCAGTTGTTGCTGACGGTGGGGCAGCTCCGTACCAGGCCATCAAAGGGGCTGGGTTCTTCCTGGCATTCATAGATCAGTTCAAAACCAACAACGGGGGTCATGTCGATCTCACCCGCATCCGGATCGATATTCGTCGGCTCGATACGGGTAACACGGTACGTAATCGGGTCTGCATCCAGCAGTGGCGTGCGCAGGTTGGAGAAATTGCTTGCCATTTCACTGGTGCCAGCCATGCGCATGGTCAGGCCATCTTCCAACAACTCGCCTTCGACCCAGGGGCAGTTGTCATACACGCGGT
>JAADYZ010000320.1 GCA_010092775.1 Chloroflexota bacterium | reverse complement strand
TGTATAAGAGACAGACCTGGATTATGAGGTCTTTAAGCCTGATCCTTCGATTGAGAAGCGCATCGATGTCGTGTTCGTGGGGCGGCTGGCCAGCAACAAGGGCCTGCCGATCCTGCTGGATGCGCTGGAGGAAGTCGCCACAACCCACCCCGATCTGTCCGCGACGATTCTGGGCAGTGGGCCGCTGGGCGCTTGGCTGGATGATCAACTGGCCAAGCGGGGCCTGGCCGGTCCAGTTCGCCGGCTTCAGCGCGTCGACTCGGCTCAGGACGTGGCCAATCTCTACCAATCAGCACGCATGCTAGTCTGCGCGTCAACGGCAGAGGGCGGGCCACGTGTGACGGTCGAAGCAATGGCCTGTGCCACCCCGGTGATCTCCACGCCGGTCGGGGTGATGGCTGAGTTGATCGAGCATGGCGAGAATGGCTTGCTGTTCGAATGGGACTCCAGCCAACTCGCCCGGCACATTGCCTATTTGTTGGACCACCCCGCTGAGGCCGCCCACATCGGTGCGGCAGGCCATGCGAGTGTGCAAGGATTCCATGCTGCAAACGTAATTCAACGTTATGCCGAAGGCTATCAGACGTTGGTTAGGCAGCGCCAAGGCTAACGCTCGCGTTCGCGCAGAAAGTCCTCTAATGGCTGTCCGATCAAAGGTAGCTTAATATGCTTGCCGTTCGTTACCCTGGTCCCGACAATAATCCGAAAGATGGTAACGACCGAGTAGAACAGTAGAAGCATGACTCCGCCGACGAGAATGACAGTCGTACCAACGGATCGATCAGCGTTTTGCAATAGCACTTCGATCACGAATATGAGTACAGCGAGGAAGGTAAACAACGTCGCGACGTAAGCTATATCGATAATCAGGGCCTGCCAAGCGTGAAACCGGGCATAACGCGATTTACGGCCATACCAAAGAAGAATGCCAACTTCCACAAGTACCGGGATGAACACAACCGGCATCATATACGCTGATCCAGCGGCGCTACGTTGTTGTTTGTTAGGTCTATCAACCCATCGATTGTCTTGCTCAGGATGAGCTTCTTCGTACAGTTTATATGTATCGAGCTTGTCCATGTTCGCATCCTCCCCGCTAAATGTGTTCCAGACGACTCCTCTGATTGAAATGTAACAACAAATTGGGCTGGCAGGCAATCAGACATTGGGCTGGATACTGACGTTGCCCCACCCCTGCGCTATACTTGGCGTGTAATGACCCAACAGGCACAATCTCCCTTCGATTTCATTAAATCACACACCCTTGCACTGATTCTGTTTGCGCTGGCGACGGTGATCATGACGCTGCCGATGATCTTCAATCTCTCCTCGGCGCTACCTAGTGATGGGATCGATATCTATCCGGCGCTGTGGCAGAACTGGTGGCTGCGCGAGGTCGTCACGGAAGGGCACAATCCTTCGTATGCACCCGATCTGTTCTATCCGCAAGGCTTTGATACCACTTTCCAGCCGCGCCGCTGGCCAGGGTTGATCACCTGGCTGCCATTGGCAGCCTTATTTGGCGACATTGCTGCCTACAATCTGAACGCCCTCGGGTCATTGTGGCTGAGCGCTGCGGCCACCTACCTGCTGGTGGTGCTGCTGACCCAGAATCGTGTTGCTGGCTGGATCGCCGGGGCGCTGTATGCCTTCTATCCACAGCATCTGACCGACGTGTTGCAACAACCCAATACCGGTCACATCCATTGGATACCGGTTTTCATGCTGCTGCTGGTGTTGGCGCTGCACCAATTGGATCGATCAGATGCGGACCAGGCAGGCCCCGTCCCTACGGTTTCGAGACGCCTTCCGGTTGCGGTGGCTGGCGCGTCGTCTGCGGACCAGGTGGGTCGCGTCCCTAGAGAATTCCGTCAATCGCTGATTCTGTTTAGCGCTGCGGCGCTGGCCTTAAGCGTCAGCGCCTATATCAACCTGAAAATCTGGGTGTTGGCAGGCTTGACCGGCGCGCTTTACCTTGGCATGATGATGTTTGTGAAAGGTTGGGTCAAGCGCCGCGATTTCTGGATCGGGGTGGGCTGGTTCACATTCGTCGGATTGCTGATCACCCTGCCCATCACCCTGCCCTATCTGCGAGCCGCCTGGTTAGGCAGCGCCATCAGCGAATGGGCACCGCATTACGGCGCGGACATCCTATCCTTTGTTCAGCCGACACCGGATGTACCACCGTTCGTAGCGCCGTGGATGGCTACCTGTTGGGCCTGCCCACATCGAGTTGGCATTTTGGTTCCTTCTACCTCGGCCTCACATCGATTGGATTGGCGATTACGGGCCTGGTCTGGATCATCCGCAAAGATCGAGCCGCGTTGGTCTGGCTAGGTATGGCCTTGATCTTCTGGCTGTTGAGCCTGGGCGTCGTCTGGCGCTTCAACATCAACGAGTTGCCCTTTCGATGGACACCTTATTTCTTTTTGCAGAACAACCCGCTTTTCGAGGCGATGCGCAACCCGCACCGTTTTAGCCTCGCAATGATCCTACCCTGGTCGGTGCTGGTCGGTTATGGCGCAGCCGCGCTGTGGACCTGGCTAGGCGAGCGGCGATCACTCGCCTGGGCGCTGTCGGTTGGGCTGGGAGTCCTGCTGTTGAGTGAGATCAGTGTCGCGCCCATTCCGCAGCGCGCGTTGAATATCTCGCCTTTTTATCAGTCCGCTGGGCAGGAGGTCATCCACAGTGGGGCTATCATCGATCTGCCCATGGGTCGTCAGCCCGCCAAAGTCTATATGTTCTTGCAGACGGTACACGGTCGCCCTATTGTAGAAGGCATGAGTGCCCGCACCCCACCCGGCAGCTACGACAGCATTAACGCCAACCCTCTGCTGGCTGCCTGGAGCCGCTACGATCCGCCTCCTTGTGAGGCTGACATTCCAGCGGCGGTGGCGCAGCTAGAGGCGGATGGTTTCACGACCTTGATCCTTCACGGTGAATATGTGCCCTGGTGGGGCGCACGTGAACCGATCTGGGCAACTTTCAACAACATGGACCCTCTGTATGAAGACGAGTGGATTCAGGTTTACCGCCTGGCAGACTTAGCCGAGAATCCGCCCTGTGCAGCCCCCTAGCCTCAGATGGACTGCGTAGTTTCCCTACTATTCAGCTTCCTTTTTCACATGCTATAGTGGAACAGGCTTCTTTTTGCATCGTAGCATTACAGGGAGAAAACCTATGGGTATGGAAGTTGAACGCCTACCAGGCGAGCCAATCATTATTGGGCGCCTCCTGCCACCAATGAACGCCGCGGTGGACGCGAAAGCCGTTCGGGAGGAATCGGTCCGACTGTCAGAAGACATCGTCGGCACAGTATATCGAATCATTGATCTCACCCAGGTCGAGTTGAGCCTCTTCGACATCATGAACGGATTGTCGTATGACATCGCCGCCAGCCCAGAGAATCACCATTTCATCATGGTGGGGGATCAGGAGATGGTACGGCTTACTGCAGAAGCGGCTGCTCAAGAGCAATATGGCCATCGTCAGGTGCTGGCTTTTACCAGCGTTGATGCCGCTATTCGGCACGTTCGTGAAACCATGACGCAGGGCTAATGCGAGGGTTGATCTTCAGGCAGAAGACCACGATCAGAATGGCTCCAAAGGGGCCATTCTTGTTGATCCCTCATCACAGTGTGAGCGAAGACCTCTAAGGTCATACAAGTCAGTTAGCACGCTTTCGCCAATGTTGCCGGGGCGCGCTGGCTCCTTGTCGTGTACACTATAACTACAGCACCTTCCATTTGGACACCCCTTGGGACACTGCCTGGGACGCCCTCGCTCAGTCAACATCTTAGACAGCGCTGCCAGGCATCTAGCGTAGCTGGCCGTGTCCTGCCCCAAACTTCAAGAAAGGCCCCACCATGTCGTTTACCCTAGAAATCCTAGCCAACGAACCGATCCTGCTGGTCAAAGTCTCGCCTGATTTTGTCCCCAAGCTTCACGCAGCCGACTCTGCCCGGCAGGAGACAGAGCTGCTCGATGGGCTCGAACAGCCTGTCTATCGGCTGGTGGACCTATTGGACATGCAGACCTTCGATCTGGAGGACTTAGTCGTCAGCGCAGATGTCTCGGCACGCCGTCCGGATGCCATCGACCTGCATCCTAATATCATCAAGAATGTCTATGTGACGCAATCCCCTATCCAGCAGCAGGCGCTGCGAGGTATGGCCAACGAGATCTTCGGCAGCATCGAGGTCGTGATTGTCGAGACGCGCGAGGAAGCGCTCGCGTGGATTCATCAGCATCTTGCCGAAACAGGTTTGGCCCCCTCTGGCTAGCGTTTGGGCTCGAAGATCGCCTGGCGTGCTGGTCCCCTAGCTGCCCCGGCCCAGTCCTTTTTTCTGTTTTTCAGCTTCATTGCGGTAAACTGGGCATGAAACAATCAGCAATGAGGCACGAATGAGTAAAACCATTCTCATCGCAGACGACCAAGCCGACAGTCGGCAGCTCCTGAATGACATCCTGGATCGCTTCCGCCCCTATGGCGTCACTGTGCATGTCGCGTCGGATGGTCGGCAGGCTTACGAGATGGCTCAGGCGGTCTGGCCTGATCTGATCCTGCTCGACATCATGATGCCTGAGATGTCTGGTTATGAGGTCTGCGAGAAGCTCAAAAGCGAGGCTGAGGCCAAGGCCCCCTACATCATTATGGTGTCGGCCAAGTTCCAACGTGCCGACCGCACCAAGGCCGCCCTCGTTGGCGCCGACGAGTTCATCAACAAGCCCTACGACATCAAGCTAGTCTTGGAGCGTGTGCAGGCTGTGCTTGACATCACGCTGGCTTAAGCGTCCATTGCCGGCAGCGTAAAACTGATCTGTGCGCCGGGTATGGCATCCGGCTCTTCCGCCCAAATCTCGCCACTGTGCGCCTTGATAATATGCTTAGCGATGGCCAGGCCCAAACCCGTCCCAGAGCTTTGGCGTGACCGGTCGCCCCGATAGAAGCGCTCAAAGATGCGTTCCCGATCTTCCGGCGGGATACCTGGTCCGGTATCCGTCACCGTCACCTTGATCATCTCATCTGCCTCCAGCGCCTCCGCCCGGATGGTGATCGTACCCGCTTCTGGCGTGAACTTAATCGCGTTGTGGATCAAGCTGATCAACACCCGCGCCACCTGCTCTTGATCCGCCAACACGCACAGGCCATCCATTGGTTCGCTGAGCAAGGTGATTTCAGCGTGCTCAGCCTGCGTCTCCAGAGCGTGGATGGCCTTATCCACCACCTCCACCAGATTAACCGGACGCAGCATGATCTCTGCCGGTCCGGACTCAATCATAGAGAGATCGAGCAGCTATTGCACCATCTGCTGAAGAAGATCGGTATTGTCAGCCACCAGCTTCAGATGGCTCTTAACGCGCTTCGGCTTTTGATAAGCGCCACGCAGCAGGGTATCGACTTGTAGGCGGATCGAGGTGATTGGCGTCTTGAGTTCGTGCGAGATGTTGGCCACCATATCGCGTCGGGCTCGCCCCAGGCGCTGAAGTTCGCTCACGTCTTCCATCGCCACCACCGCATAGGGCCGTCGATCAACTTGAACATAGCGGGCATGTAAGCGATAGGCACAGCCACGAATCGTGATCTGCTCTTCAAGGTCGGATTGTCCCGTCTCCTGGCCATCGCGCAGCAGGTCATAGATGATGTTGTCAAACTCATGATTGCGCGTGGCGGCCATCACGCTGGTGGCATGGCGTCGGCTGTTGGCCGACGAGGATTGAAAAAGGGCGCGTGCCGCCCCATTCATGTAGATAATGATGTGGCTCTGATCGACAACCATCAGGGCGTTGTAAGTGACCTCACCGAGAGCGGTCAACTGCGCCACCTGGTCCTCGATAAACTCCAGGTCGCGCAGTTGGTTGCGCAGTTGGCGATTGCGTCCACGCAGGTAGCTGAGTCGTTGGTTGGTCGAATATAGCATCGCCAACAACACGACCACTGCAATGCCAAGAACAATAACTAGGACAATCATACAGGGCAGGCCCCTTTAAGACTCAAATCGATAGCCAATCCCACGCACGGTGATGATGTGCTTGGGGTTGGAGGCATCTTCTTCAATCTTCTGACGCAACCAACGTATATGCACGTCGACGGTTCGGCTGTCACCGTAGTAGTCATAGCCCCACACCCGCGACAAGATCAGATCGCGCGAGAGCACAGCCCCTTCATTGCGCATTAGTTCCACCAGCAGATCGAACTCCTTGTGGCTGAGTTTCAGTTCATCATTGCCACGATAGGCTCGACGAGCCGCCACATCGACCTGCAAATCGCCACTCGAGATCATTTGGGCGGTCACAATGCGCCCGGGCGCTCGTCGCAAGACTGCCCGCACCCGCGCCAGAAACTCGCCTAAACCGAAAGGTTTGGTGATGTAGTCGTCCGCGCCACTGTCCAAGCCGACCATCTTGTCGCCCTGTGTGCCACGCGCCGTCAGCATAATGATCGGGATGTGAGAGACCTCTGGGTCTTTGCGTACAATCCGGCAGACGGCCAGACCATCCAGTTTGGGCAGCATAATGTCCAGGATCATGAGGTCGGGTTTTTTGGTGCGCACCAGCTCAAGGGCTTGCTCGCCGTCTTTCGCGGTAAGCACCTGATGACCCTCTTCTTGCAAGTTGAGTGCAAGCGTGTCTAACACAGATTCCTCGTCTTCGACGACCAGAATCGTAATCATGGGCGAATCCTCGCTAGGGGCTTGGGTATTCCTTCTTCTCTCCATAACTGAGTTTAACCGGGGGCTAAATTCGCGGCAAACAGCCGGCTATCTGCCACAGTAGGGGCAACGCGCAAGCGTTAGGCGTGTCACCTCTTAAGAAGCCAACCGGCGCTTACAATCACGCGATTGCGTTATCACTCACAATATTGCAATAAATATCACAGGATCGTGAAAAAATGCATTAGTTTCAAAACTTTCAAAAAAGTTGAAAATTAGATCGCGACCCAGTACCCTCTTTGTAGTACTTCTATTTTTAGCGACCTTGGAGGGTAGCATGAGCGACGAACTGATGGACAACATGAAGATGATGGGATTGGTTGAAGCAGGTGAAGAGCCGCTAGAAACCCCTGGCACCCCAAGCTTCGAGCTTGTGCTGTTCTCGGTACTAGCTTTCTTTACGTCAGCCTCGATTATGCCGCTGGCTTTTCTGTATGAAGTTGGCTTTGAAATCAGCGTGATCGGTGCCACCGCTCTCGCTGCCTTCGCCAGCCTGGGTGTCACCGCATCGATCGGTGCATGGCTGGGCCAGCGTTGGAGCGTCTTCCTCTACACGGGGACAGTCGCTGCCAGCACCGCGTTTATGCTGGTCATGGGCCAGTTCAATGTGGTCCTGCTGGTCATCACCTTGGCCATCGTCATGCTGGGTTGGAGCCAGATGCGCAATCTGGGCTGAACACACTAAGGCTCGACTGGTACACGACGAGCCCCTCATCGAGAGGGGCTCGTTTTGATTCACTCAGGTTGACCAGGGCGCAATCTAATGGCCCCAGTGATCATCCTGCTCAGCTTGCCATTGTTCTATGAGGGCCTGTGCCTCCGGACGATTCACGCGGCGTAGGGCTGCCGACGCCACCGCCGTGAAGGAGCGATCAACCGAGGGATGCGGCAATTCATCCACGTCCAGAAAGGCAGCGATCTGG
>JAADYZ010000319.1 GCA_010092775.1 Chloroflexota bacterium | reverse complement strand
CAATGTAGGTGTCGGTTAGGATGACTGACTCCTTGACAACCGCGTTCGGGCCGACATACACGCCTGGAGATAACACCGAGCGTTCGACATGAGCGCCGCTGGCAACGACTGATCCGTCAGTTATCAAGCAGTCAATCACGGTCGCCCCTTCTTCGATGCGCACTGGCGGGCGCTCTTCACTGCGGGTGTGAATGACCCAAGAGCGGTCGGTGAGGTCGAGGGCGGGCGGATGAGCCACCAGGTCCATGTGTGTTTCCCAGTAGGCATCAATGGTCCCGACGTCGACCCAATAGCCGCTAAAGGGGAAGGCGAAGACGCGCATATCGTCCTCGACCATCCGCGGCAGGATGTCCTTGCCGAAGTCGTGCGAGGACCCGGGGCGGTCTGCGTCACGGCGTAGCATCTCTTCCAAGACCTCGGTACGGAACAGATACACGCCCATCGATGCGAGGGTACCGGGTGGGTCCTTCGGCTTCTCGAAAAACTTGCGGATGCGATAGTCTTTGTCGACATCTACGATACCGAAGCGCGGGGCGTCCGTGATCGGGACGTTGATGGTGCAAAGAGTGGCGTCAGCACCGTTCTTCTGGTGGAAGGAGATCAGGTCTTGATAATTCATCTCATAGACGTGATCACCCGACAAGATCAAGGTCAGGTCTGGTTCGCGCTGGAGCAGGAAGTTCAGATTCTGGTAGACCGCATCAGCGGTGCCAGCATACCAATCGGAGGACTTTCGACCGGTGAAGGGCTGCAACAGGCTCACACCACCGCTAAAGGAGCGGTCGAGGTCCCAGGGGCGGCCTTTACTGATATGTTGATTGAGGGAGTGCGGACGATACTGGGTGAGAACCATCACATCGTAGATGTCGGAGTTGACGCAGTTGGACAATGTGAAGTCGATAATGCGGTATTTGCCCGCAAATGGAACGGCTGGTTTGGCGCGCTTGCGTGTCAATACCTTCAGACGTGTGCCGGCTCCACCGGCGAGAATGACCGCTCGTGTTTTGATGCCCAATGTAGCTTCCTCTCGTGGCTGATCGTTGTAACTCGTTAACTAAGCGTAAGTTTGTTTCAGTCCGACAGCGCGCTCGTATACGTCGATGTAGCGTTCAGCGGAGGCCTCCCAGGAGAAGTCAGCTCGCATGGCGCGGCGTTGGCGTGCCTGCCAACCCTGAGGATTGTTCCAGTAGACTTCGAGCGCTTGGCCCATCGCCCAGCCAAGGCCACCTGAATCGAAATTGCGGAACAGAAAACCGATGTCCGGCGTGACGGTGTCGGCTAAGCCACCGACCTCGCGCACAATGGGAATCGCACCGTAGCGCATCGCGATCATTTGGCCAATGCCACAGGGCTCGAAGAGCGAAGGCATCAGAAACATGTCGACACCCGCGTAGATCTTCTCGGCCAGACCCTCGTTGAAATTCAGGTTGATCGAGGCTTTCTCAGGAAAGTCATGCCCGATCCACCACATTTCGTTCTCATAGTGCCAGTGACCGGTGCCCAACAGCACAAACTGAACGTCATCAACGCTGAGCATATAGCGCACTGCGTGAGGTATGAGGTTGGGTCCTTTCTGGTCAACCAGGCGCATGACGGTGCCTATGACGGGAACATCAGGCTTTTGGGGCAGGCCGACCTCCCGCTGAAGGGCCAATTTGTTCTCGCGCCGATGTGCGACCTGATCAGCCGTGAAGTGTGTTGGAACGCCAGCGCTGTGTTCAGGGTCCCAGCGTTGAACGTCGATCCCGTTGAGGATGCCAACCAGGCGCGATAAGCGAGCATGCAGAAGACTATCCAGGCCATAGCCACCTTCTGGCTCCAGGATTTCCTGGGCATAGCGCGGGCTGACAGTCGTGATCATCGTGCTGTAGGCCAGGCCAATGGCCAGCGTGTTGTTGGCCCGATCCATCGCGTTGAGCAAACCATGATCGACCGGTGGCAGGCCTGCATTGCTGAGGTGCCATCCAACCCCCCACCCTTGATAGCGCATATTGTGGATTGTCAGAATGGATGGGACGCGACCAAGCACAGGATGATCGGAGAAGACGCGGGCCAACAAGTAGGCCACTAAGGCTGTGTGCCAATCATGGATGTGGGCTATATCAAGACGCCAATCGTCCTCTTCTGCCAGCTTGGCTGCGTAGTGCAAAGCAGCGAAACAGAAGAACAGGAAACGTCCGATATTCATCCCATCGTCATGGTCATAGACAAACTTCTGGTCGGGTTGGAAGTAAGGCCAGGCACGCAAGAAGTAAATCGGCACATCGTCCTGGCGGACGACGGACACCTCTACCTGGGCGGTGCCTCCCATCCAAGGGATGTCGAAGCTCTCCAATGGCTCAATGCCATGCTTGACGTCATCAATCGTGCCGTGATGCGGAATGATTACGCGCGGGTTGTGCCCGAGCCGCAGCAGCGATGCGGGCAAGGAACCGACGACATCAGCCAGGCCACCGACTTTGACGAAGGGTGCAGCCTCTGCCGCGATAAACAAGATGTTCACGGGGCGCCTTTCTGGCTATGGCCAGCCACCCTATTGACGAGAGGCAAACCAGCGGAAGTCAATGTTTGGATAGACCTTGTCGACCTCGTACAATTCGTCCGCAAGTTCGCGATCGGGTCGCCCAGCCTCAGCCGAGGCCGCGAGCCCTTCGAATCGCTCTACGTGGCGGGTGAAGCGGCGGATGGCATATTCGCGAGCCTGACCCGTCGTAACCAAGAACGGCCAGTCGCTAGACTGAAGCAGGAGCAGTTCACGGGCAGCCTGGTTCAGGACGGCTTCTTCGTCCTCAGTGGCGCTGTCACCGAAGCGCTCGACCAACTGCTCCATGCGAATCTCTGCCGCGTGGATGGGTCCCCACATCCAATGCGTATCATGATTGTCCCAGGTCCAATGGTTGCCCCCCATACCCCAGGAGCTCTCAGGAACGTGCAAGACTTCCCTTGGCGGGTGACGGTCAATGAACTCGCTGGCAGTGGTGAGTTCTACAGAGGGATCATTGGCGAGGTGGCGCAGCACCTGCTTGATCCACTCAACGCCCTCAAACCACCAGTGCCCGAACAGCTCGGTGTCGTAATTCGAGGCAATCAGGCCGAAGTCGCCCGTTTCGGCGTTGTAGCTTTTGAGATGATCCGAGACGAGCCAGGCAAAGTGGCGCGCATGCTCGCCCACCTTGTATTCAGCCCAATCGGGATGATAGGCATCTTTCATGCCGAGTTCAATGCGCGGACCTGTGACGCGCCAGTATTGCAGGCCCGATTTGGCATCTTTCTTGTGGAACTCACGATAATCTGCGTCGCCAGGGTAACCCCAATCGGCTGACCAGACTTGCATACCGGTGCGGTTGTGGCGACCGATCACCGCCACACCAGAGTGCTGGTCAGAACCTGGGCCCGCCCGTGTCTCAGACACGTAGTAGGGTTTAAAGGTTGTGGCGGAACGCGGCGCGATGGACGCTTGAACCGGTACCACATAGCGACGCTTGATCTCGCCGTAAGGCCCGATCGCGTCACCTGCTGCCACACCCACCGGCATGCCACCTTCGATCGTGTGCGTCTCGCTGAAGAAGACTCGCAAGCCCAGTTGACTCAGGAAGTACTCGATCCCCGGACGGATTTCACCGCCTTCGGCAATATAAGCTGGTCGGTAGGCACATTCGGGCAGCCAGATGCCGCGCGGTTCCCGGCCAAAGTGGCCCCGATAGGCTTCGACACCTGTTTTGACCTGGGCATAGATGGCTGAGTCGCGACCTAAGAGCGGCAGGTAGCCATGCGTTGCCGCCGACGTCGTGATTTCAATCAGACCCTCATCTTGCAGTTGACGAAAAGCTCCAACGATGTCGCGATTGTAGCGCGACTCGAAACTATTCTTGATCATCTCGAACCAGTTAAGATACCATTCCGCCAGAT
>JAADYZ010000318.1 GCA_010092775.1 Chloroflexota bacterium | reverse complement strand
CCTTCCCACTGCGCGTTGCCCTGGGGTCTGTCGCACTGCTCCTATCAATCCTGACCTTCACCTTCAACGCAGACAACACGTTTAGCTTGCCGGGCGTCCTGGCCTGGCTGGCGAGCATCCTGCTGTGGATGATTTGCCTCTCCGAACGTGATCCGTTGGAGGCTGCCCAAGAAGCCGCCACGAAGCTGCGCAGCTTCAAGCCAGCCGACCTGATGCCAAAGCAGTTCAATTGGCCCGTCGTCCTCGCCCTCGTGAGTGTAATCGCGCTGGCCGCCTTTTTCCGCCTTTATCGTCTGGAGGCGGTTCCCGCCGAAATGACCAGCGACCACGTGGAGAAACTGCTCGATGCCTATCGCGTTCAGCAAGGGACCTTCAACGTCTTCTTCACCAATAACGGGGGCCGTGAAGCCATCCAGTTCTACCTGATTGCCGCCGTGGATAGTCTGTTGGGCACTGGCATCAATCACTTCACCCTCAAATTGGTGACCGTAGCTGAAGCCTTGCTGCTAATTCCTTTAGTCGTCCTGCTTGGTCGCGAGTTGATCGACAGGGATACGGGCTTTCTGGCGGCCGGTTTGGTGGCCGTTTCCTGGTGGCATACGCTGCTCGCTCGCCTGGGCTTGCGAATCGTGCTGACCCCCCTATTTTTCACTTTGGTGCTCATCACCTTGATTCGCGGGATGCGCACGGCCTCACGCCGACCCTGGCTGTGGGCCGGATTCTGGATGGGCGTCGGGGTTTACGGCTATCAAGCCATGCGGATGGTGCCCCTCGTCGCTATCGCTGCCTTTTTGATCGCTGTCGCTGGTCCGGTCATCACCGCCCTGCGTGCGGGCGTCCGCACCTTGCCTGATGCGCCGCAGCGCTGGGAAGTCGCTCGCCGTACCGTCTTGCGCCAGAGTCTAAACCTCGTTGCAGCGGGCCTTGTCGCACTGGCCATCTTCGTCCCTATGCTGCGCGTGTGGCGCGATGCCCCCGATCAACTCTGGAACCGCGTGATCAACCGCGTCACCGAGAACGAAGTGAGCATTGAGGGCACAGCAGCCGGGGTATTCGCTGAGAACTATGCAGATGCGCTGCGGATGTTCAACGTGCAAGGTGATGTCGCCTGGATAAGCGCGGTGCCCAACTTGCCGACTTTGGATGTTATCGCGGGTATGCTGCTCATTTTGGGCGTCATGGTCTGGCTGGTACGGCTCCGCTTGCGCGGGGACCCGGTTGACCTGTTCTTTATTGTGGCCGGGTTGATCATGCTGCTGCCCTCAGCCTTGGCAATTGCCTTCCCGATCGAGAATCCATCCAATACACGGGCCAGCGGCCTCATCCCGATTGTCTTCATGTTGGCGGCCTGGCCACTTAGCCTGATGCGCGCCCAGTTCAGCCGCGTCCTCAGTGATCCTTACGGTGCGATAGCCGGGTGGATTCTGGTTGCAATGCTGATCTTTGGCTCAGCGGCGTTGAGCTTCAACATCTATTTCCAGGATTTCGATGCTACCTATCAAGGTTCAGCCCTCAACCCATCCGAAGTAGCCGATGCCGTTCGGGAGGAGATCGGTGAGGATGCTCCTCTAGACGGGGTATTCTTAATCGGTTTTCCTTTTTGGCACGACTACCGTGCCATTGGAATTGAGGCAGGCAATCCTGAGTTTGGCAACGCCATCTTCGACAACGCCATGCTGGATCGCCTGCTGTCAGGCATGCCCGATATGTTTAGGTCCCGTCCGCTGGTGCTCATCGTTCATCCTGACGATGAGCTTGCCTTGGACCGCCTAAGCAGCGAATTCCCAGGGGCTGAAGTCAGATTCGTTGAAGGATCAACCCCAGGCAAGGACTTTGTGCTGTTCATTGTGCGGGGGTAAGTCAGACATTCTGCTGAGGAAATCTGTTCGGTGATGTGTATCATAGAGCAGTGAGGCAGAATCTACGAAGTCGATGGTTCCCCGAATAGGGGGGTGCTTTGGTCGAACAAACACTAGAAAGCCAATCAGCTCAGCCTGTATCCCAACCGGCCAAACAAGTCATCTCGCTTGAAACGATGATGGCTTTTTTCGGCTTGTTCATCATTCTGATGGGGGCGGCCTATGTGCGCTTCACTGGCCTGGACTGGGATGAAGGCCATCTAGTCCACCCCGACGAGACTTTCGTCTCCTGGGTGACATCGAGCATGTCGTCGGTACCATCCGCTACAGCCTATTTCGACACCGAGAACTCCACCCTAAACCCAGTCAACGTGGGCCATGCCTACTATGTTTATGGCAACTTCCCGACCATCCTGACGCGCTACATTGGCGAGGCGATTGAAACGACCAGCCTGTGGGATGTCTACCTGACCGGGCGTCGAATGTCGGCAGGGTTTGACCTGGTGGCGGTCTTCTTCGTCTTTCTCATCGGTCTTCGTCTCTTCGATTGGCGGGTCGGATTGCTGTCTTCCTTGTTCTATGGCATGTCAGCCCTTGCCATTCAACTCTCCCATTTCTATGCGGTTGACACCTTTGCCAACACCTTTACAGTAATTGCCTTCTACTTCGCTGCGCTGGCGCTCACCCGCCACAACTGGATCGATTATCCCTTGTTCGGCCTGGCTCTCGGATTGGGCATGGCTAGCAAGATCACCATTGCGCCCCTCGCCCTGATCCTGATTCTGGCGCTGATGTTGCGTGTCTGGCGCGAGCTGGCCGAACCCAGCCAAGCTCAAGGGTCACGTGCCTTTGTGCGGCTGGCGCTGCGTGCCTTTGTAGGCTTATCGATGGCCGGTCTCATGACGATTGCCACGTTCCGGGTGGCACAGCCCTATGCCTTCCTGCCGCCCAATTCTGCCGTCGAAGTCGACGCTGAAAAACTTGGGCCAGCCCTCACCATGGTCAGCACACTCGGTGATCCGATTGGCATGCGGCCCAATCCCACCTGGATCGACAACATGCGGACCATTCAATATCAGGTTTCGGGCGCCTGGGACGCGCCCCCGAATCATCAGTGGGCCCACCGTCCGCCCTTGATCTACGCCTGGACAAACATGGTCCGCTTTGGGATGGGCCTCCCGCTGGGTCTGTGGGTGACCTTTGCCTTCTTCTGGGCCTTGTGGGAAATTCGCCGAGGCTCACGCTTTCTAGAGCCGCTTGCTCTGCTGGTTCTGTGGACGGGGCTGTTTTTCCTCTGGCAGGGTTCCGGCTGGGTGATGGCCATCCGTTATTATCTGCCGATTTACTGGACACTCGCCCTGCTTGGTGCGTGGGCCCTCGTGCTCATCTGGGATCGGGTTATCGCCCTATTGGAGTCACGCCGCATCACCGGTTGGCATTGGGCTCGCAGCTTCAGTCTCGGCCTGATGCTGCTCGTCTCACTCGGCGCGATCGGTTGGGGGCTGGCCGTTCACGGCATCTATCTGCGCCCGATGACTCGCGTCGAAGCCTCACGCTGGATCTACGAAAATGTGCCTTCCGATGTCGCGCTCCGTGTTGAGACTGAGCAAGGCTGGGAATCAGTACAATTAGGCTTCCACAACAACTGGCTGCCGATCGATTCTCGTGACACAGACGATCCCACCCAGCCCGGTTATCGCGTCACGCAGTTGGCGCCGGGCGCCGTCAATGGCTTTGAGTTCAGTGTGCCGACGCCGGGCGAACTGAGCAGTCTGCGCTTTCACAGCCTGCGCGCCGCTGGAGAGTCGCCTGGTGTGACGACGATGCAGGTCACCATCGCGCGTGATCAGGTCGGCAACGAGCCGCTGACCAGCGGTACCATCACCAGCGATTTCGCGGAGACAGACGAGGGCGACGGACGCAGCTACGAGGTTGTGTTCGACCCGATCGATGTCAGTACTAGCGAGCGCTATTGGCTGG
>JAADYZ010000317.1 GCA_010092775.1 Chloroflexota bacterium | reverse complement strand
GGAGATCGAGCAGGCCCTTCGCGCCGTGCAAAGATCGTGATGATCGACTCGGCGGCGTTGCCAAGCGTTGCGTTGAGCCATCCACCTGGGTTAATGCCCCGCATGGCTTCAGCCTATAGCACCACATGTTGCGCCCCCTATGCGCTGAAGACAAGCCCACTGCGCCCCATTGTAGCACATCAGCCGAGCCAACAACGCTGAGCGCGCTCAGTGGGTCAGCCCGTTTGCAAAGGATTCTCCCACGCACAAGCTGAAAGCAGATGCGAGATGGGCTATGCTATAGGCGATCTTAAACGAACCTGAGATGACTGAGTCTTACATGTCGACAGAAGAAAGTCCTTTGCTCGTTGAGCCACCCATTGAATACGCGCCTAGCAATCCAGACAAGCTGCCCATCTGGGAATTTATTGTCCTAGCTCTAGGCGATTTGCTTGGTTGGTTAATCTTCGCGGCGGTTGGGCGGGCCAGCCACGGCCTGACGAGCGGCGGCGGACCCATCGTTGGGACCATCAATACGGCCATGCCCTTTATGGTGGCCTGGTTAATGGTGGCCCTGGCAACTGGTACCTTCAGTGGCAAAGCTCTCTATCCGCTGCAGCGGGTGTTGCTGCGCAGCGGCCTGACCGGGTTGCTCGCTGCGCCCTTGGGTGTGCTGCTGCGCTCGCTGTGGGAGTCGCCACCCGCTCTTACCGTCGCTGATCGATTTGCCTGGGCGTTACGCGATGTTCAGCCCAGCTTTTTGCTCGTTGCCACCCTGACCGGCACATTGATCCTGCTGCTGTGGCGGGTGGGTTGGTCACGGCTGCGCCGCCTGTGGTGGGATGACCTCCCCTAGCCGAAAGGGTAATCAGCATGCAATGCCCACGCTGTCAGAATCCTCGCATGACCTGGGAATGGGAGACCAACCAGTGGCATTGTCCGTCTTGCGAGACTGTGCTGGCCGGTCATGAACGGCAAGCTGCGCCCAAACCGCTCAAGCGCCTGTCGATTCAGAGAGCGTCGCAACCCCAGGATGCGCAACAAGAGCCGCTCCAGATTGAGCCACCCAGCCGCTTCGACTACAGCCAGGTGATGCCCGGTGATCCAATCCTGCGCTCGCTGCGCTTGCGAGGAGATATGGTGCTGAGTGCCCTGGCGATGGGTGACCTGACCAGTGCGCGTAACAACCTGCGGCTGATGGCTGACCTTTCGAATAATGTACCTGAAGTTTGGTTGAGTCTGGCAGCACTTTCCGATGATGCCGCTACCCAGCGAGGCTATCTGGAGCACTATCTGGCGCTCAACATGCATGACGCCGCCGTGATCCGTTTGCTGGCGAAGCTGGATGGCAAACTCGATGATAAGGGTCCGGACCCGGCCAGCTCCTTGCCGGCTGGCCAAGTCGAGGGGGCCGTCATCAACTGCCCCAATTGTGGCGGCAAACTCACCTTGGACATCCAAGCAGGTCAGGTGAATTGCTATCACTGCAACTACCTGATCCTTGATGTGGCCGCGTTGGTCAGACAGTCCGAGTCCTTGTCGATTTCGATTGGCCTGGCACGCCGTCAGGATGCCCAGGCTTGGCAAATCGGTGAACGGGTGCTGCATTGCAGTACCTGCGGTGCCCACACGACGATCACCCAGCGTAGGCTGACGAGCGAATGCCAGTTTTGTGGATCGCGTTCGATCGTGCAAGAGGCCGTGGATCAACGGTTTGAGCAGCCGGACCTCATCGCTGCCTTTCGCCTCTCTGAAGATCAGGTGCGTGACCGAGTGCTGGATTTCTGGAACCAGCGACCAGCCGAGCGCGGGTTGTTTGCTCGCCGCAACCCTGAGGTTCGACGCCTTGATGTGTGGGGCGTCTATCTGCCCTTCTGGCTGTTTGAGGCGCATATGCGCATCCAATGGCGGTGGACGCGGATTGCGTACAGCGGAGAGAATTATGTGCATCTGGACGACGTGCTGCATTTCGCAGCATCAACTCCACCGCGCAAATTCGTCGAAAGCATTGAACCCTTTGACCTCAAGGCCGCCGTTGACTATGATCCACGTCTGTTGGCGGAATATCCCGCTGAGTTGTACGATGTGGATGTTGATCAGGCCGCCATCGATGTGCGCGATTGGCTGCAAGAATTGACGATCAAACGAATGGAACCCAACCTCAAGCTGTCCGCTCGACCACCCGCGCACCTGCGTCAGCAAGAAGGGAGCGCTGGACGTTTGCAGATGAACGCCACGACCGCCAGCCAATCCTACCAGTTGATCTTGCTGCCGGTGTGGCTGATCACGTTGGACGATCAGGCGGGACGGCGCAGTCGAGGTGTGGTCAACGGCCAAACCGGCGAAATCGGATTGAGCCGTCCAGTTGAATTAGATCAGTGAGACAAACCAAACAGATGAGCCAACACGAACCGATCCGGGTACTGCACTTTGCCGATGTGCACATCGGGATGGAAAACTACGGCAAGGTCGAATCGAAGACGGGGATCAGCAGCCGGGTGATGGACTTTCTGCGGCAGATGAGCCAGGTCATCGAATATGCCGAGGAACACGACGCCGACCTAGCGGTTTTCGCCGGTGATGCCTTCAAGAACAGCTCACCCAACCCCACCTACCAACGAGAGTTTGCGCGCCGCATCCGGCGGCTAGCCGATCAATGCCCGGTAGTGCTGGTGGTGGGCAATCACGACATCCCGGCGATGGTGCAAAAAGCCTCCACGCTCGACATCTTCCATACCCTGGCAGTGAACAATGTGATCGTTGGGCGGCGCGATGAGGTCCATTGGGTGGAGACTAAACGCGGACCGGTACAGGTAGCGACGGTGCCTTTCCCGGTACGGCAGCGTCTGCTTGCGCGCGATGACATTCGCGGCATGTCGTTGGACGAGATCGACCTGAACATGCGCGACGTGGTCAACCAGGTGATTCGTGGGTTAGCTGAAGATATTGACCCAGAGGTGCCAGCCATCCTGACCGGCCACTTCACCGTGCAAGGGGCCACTTACGGATCAGAGCGGACGGTGATGTTGGGCCGTGATACGCCGGTCCTCAAGAGTGCGTTGACCCACAACGCCTGGGATTATGTGGCCCTGGGGCATATCCATGCATTCCAAGACCTCAACCCGAATGAGCAGCCTCCGGTGGTCTACAGCGGTAGTCTAGAGCGCATCGACTTTGGCGAAGAACATGACCCCAAAGGATTCTGCTGGGCTGAGGTGACGCGCGGCCACACCGACTACGAATTCGTGCGCATCAATGCGCGTCCATTCGTCACCATCAAAGCCGATGTGCGCGACGAGGTTGACCCGACCGACGCGGTACTAGACGAGATCAGCAACTATGACATTAGGGGCGCGGTGGTACGCGTGATCGTGCAGGCCACTCCAGAGAATGAACCGCTGCTGCGCGACGCAGACATTATCGGCGCATTGGGGCGGGCAGGCTATGTGGCCGCGATTCAACGGCAGGTAGAGCGCCCCGTGCGCACGCGCTTGGGCGCGGAGCATGTCGAAGGTCTGACGCCGCTCGAACTGCTCGAACGCTATTTGATGTCGAAAGATGCCGATCCCGATCGTATTGAGCTGCTCAAGGACTATGCGCAGGCTTTGTTTGAGGGCGAGACTGACAACGTGACCGAGATCCAACAAAGCTTGTGGGATTAGATCACGCGCCACAACAGTGGGACGAGCATCTCCCATTCGTCCAGGCCGCCGTGTAGGCTAGGGGTAGGGAATGCCATTACCCAATCGTTAACCTGCCAACTACGCCGTGCGAGCAGCAGTACATCGCCCAAACGATACTTCACCTCTGGATGGTGGGGTTCAGGGCCAAATAGGCCAGCGTTTAGTGCGGTCTTGGCATCGACCCAGGCAAGCTGTTCCCGATAGTGCTCATCAATTACTGCAATCGCCGCATCACGTAAATCAGGATGCAAATGCAGATAGCCCAAACGTGGGTCGCTGGTGATGTGCATCTGCATGGCATCGAGGATGGGCTGGTTGACCTTACCCTCATGCAGCTTGATCGCATTGGGAACATCGTAATGGCCGTGATCAGCGATCAGCATGAACAGGGTGCGGCCATCTTGCAGCTCAGGTTGATCGAGCAGATTGACCAGAGCGCGAAACTGCTGCTTGATCTCATTGTGTACATAGCGGTTATGTGCGCCGTACCCGTGCGACAGGCGATCTACACCGTGCCAATAGATGTGCAGGTAAGCTCGCTGCCCGACGGTTTCGCGCAGCGCATCCTCAGCACGCAGCCACAGATCGCTGAATTCGCCATGTTCATAATGCTGGCGAACCTTGCGATGTATGATCCGTGATAGGCCCGTCCCCACCAATCCCCGTTGAATGACTAAGTGTGTTGGCACGCCGCCATTCAACAAACGCTGGCTGATGGTCAGTTCGCTCATCACCTGCTCTGGCTTGATGCCCCATTCTTCTAGCGCGCCGTAGGGTGCATTGCCTTGCTGCGGTCGGAAGTAGAGCATATTCGCTGTGGTGCTTGCCTGCCGCAAATGCAGCGTCAACCCGATCATGCCATGTTGGGCGGGTGTGGCACCGGTCCAGATGGTGGGCAGCGCGACTGAGGTTGTGCTCGGCGCGATCGACGTGAGCGGCAGTGGGCCGCGTCCGTCTGTCAGGCGGCTGGTGAGTTCGGCGAGTTCGGCGTCTTCTTCCAGCAGTTGAGAGAGCCACAAATAGCCCAAGCCATCGCTGATGAACAGGACCACCCGATCCACGTCTGGTGCCTCGCCATCCCACAGCGCCGCATCGAGTGGGGCAGGCATCGCCTGACCGAGAAACTGCCCAATACTGTGCGGCACGTTGCGGATCGAGAGTCCGTCAAAGGCAGGAAAGACCAACTCATCTGCCCAGGGCACATCAAAATCGATCAAACGGGTCGCACGGATTCGCGCTTCGAGGTCGGCAGCGAGAGCGCTCATGGAATAGGTTGGCATAGGTTCCTCGTTCTGTGGTGGACGGGCCGCCGCAAGTTTAACCCAGGTGTCACGCTGCTGGCGAACGTGCAAATCGTTCCCAATACGCTATGCTCTGATGGTGCGTTTACAGGGTATTAAAGGATTTGAATGATGGCCGATCTGTCTCTACCACCGGACTACTTCGCCCGGCAGGACCCCAGCCCAGATGAGGTCTTCTACAAGGTGCCGCGCAAAGTGGTCCATATAGACGACCATGCTGTCCAAGCAGTCCGCCAGCTTTTCAGCGAGCTGCTACCATCCCAAGGCGTCTACCTCGACTTAATGAGTAGTTGGCGTTCTCATCTGCCGGGGGAACTCAAGCCCTCCCATGTGATTGGTTTGGGGATGAATGCCGAGGAAATGCTAGACAATCCACAGTTGGATGCGCACATCGTCCACAACCTCAACCGCGAACCAAGTCTACCTTTTGACGATAACAGCTTCGATGCTGCCATCTGTACCGTCTCGGTGCAGTATCTCACCCAGCCGATTGTGGTCTTCCAGGAAGTGCGGCGTGTGCTGAAGCCCGGTGCTTTGTTCGTGGTGAGCTTCTCCAATCGCTGCTTTCCCTCGAAAGCGGTAGCGATTTGGCTCAATAGCAGCAGCCGCCAACACATCGAACTGGTTAGCGGCTACTTCGAGCAGGCTGGTGGATGGTCGGACATTCAGCATCGTGCGGTCGAGGGGCAGTCCAGTCTTTTCAGACGCCCGGACCCGCTCTATTCGGTGTGGGCGACCAAGTCTTAGGCGCGCAAGGCGTCGATCTTCGGCATGATCGCTTCCATCACCTCTTCTTCGTTGGACGGAGCGGGAACGTCTGGGATCAGATTCCAGGTCTCATGATGCGTGATCGTCTGATTGGGCGGCAGATTGACCAGGGGCCCCAGCGATTCCACCTCAATCATACGGTGGTCGGTGTACACTTCCACGTTACAATCAAAATCCGGATAGCTTGACTGCGGTCGATAGTCGAACTGCTTGAGGAAGAGAGTGTTCTGCACGACGCAGCCTGCCCAGGCGTGTGGTGTGCGCACTCCGAATTTTTGCGGAGTTTCATTATCAGGTTCCTGCCGCACCAGGATGAACTCGCGACCCCAGACACAACGCGGATCGCTCAGATCGGTGTAGGCCCAGAGCGTCAGGGTGTTGGTCGGCTGGAGGTGTTCGGCATGGGTTCCGCGTGGCGGCAGCGGTACGATGGCCACCCCATGATCGCCCAAAGCTGTCACCGCCCAAATCGCGAGTTCGACCGGCCAGATCACTTGATTGGTCAGGCGGTGCTCAACGTGAAAGGCGCCATTTTGGAAGGACAGCCGCATCTCCTTCTGAATGTGCGAGATTGACTCGGTGGGCTGGATGACGCGAACAGTGTCGCCTTCCTCAATAATCTCGACTGGCGCGTTATCCGGATAATACGTCCGGATCGGATGTTCAGGCGCGTGCCACAGGCGATGGCCGCCGTACAAGCGCCATTCGATTCCACTGGTTTTGCCCAGATCATTCTCGATCTGAGCGAAGAGATTCGGTCCCCCTACGAATCCGTAGTGGATCAGGCGT
>JAADYZ010000316.1 GCA_010092775.1 Chloroflexota bacterium | reverse complement strand
CGTGCTGGCGAGCGCCATGAAGCTCGCCGGCCAGGGGGCGTAGGTCGGGCAGGTTTTGTGTGCGGGTGAAATGGGCTGCTAGCGCCAACGCGAGCCCAGCCAAGGCAGTGAGCGCCAGGGTCCAACCTATCGCTTGGAAGGATGACAGCCTTGAGGCCGTGTCAGCACTTAACAACGCGAAGGCTGGCGTGACAAATAACAAGAAGCGTGGAAAGAAGAAGGGCACGCCGATTTGCGCGACAAAACCGAGGACAATCGGCAGCAGCGCCCAGAGCCAAAGCAGAACGCTGGCCTCCCTGGATCGATGCGTGGCCTGAGGAAGGGCAGAGATCACGAGCCAGGCCGCCAGTATCGTAGCAAGGGAAATCGCCAACCAGTCCGGCGCGATGGGCCCGGCAGCGTATTCGCTCAGATGGGCAAAGAGGTAGGGGAGCAACCCGCGTGGTGCCAACGCAGCATCCGTAGCGGCATTGGCTGCCCCGGCCTGCGCCCCTTCCAGGGTAAGCAAGGCCCACACAAGGATCGGGAGGACGCCGAGTACATGACCGCCAAACCAGGCGCCAGCACGTTGGGCGACGCCTTCCACAGGTCCGCGCCACAGGATGAGGGAGCGCCACAGCACCCACAGGTCAATGGCGATGATCCCTAAGGCCATCATGTAGTGCGCGCCAAAAGCAGAGAAGACGGCCAAGGCACTCAAAGCCCCAGCGGCTAATGGAGGGATGACTGGTTTGTTCTGGCGGAATTGGTTGAGGGCGAGCCAAACAAGCACTAGCAAGCACAACTGGGTGAAGGCATAGCTCTTGGCCTCGCGACTGTAGTAAACCTGCATCGGCGCGACGGCTAGCAGAAAAGCCGCGACCTGCGGCCAGGCCAGGCCAAGCTGTCGAGCAATCCGATAGGTGAGTGCAACAGCCAAGGTACCAGCTAGTACGCTAAGCAAACGCGCATTGAAGGCCGTGACACCCACGAGATCCGTCCAACGGCCCATGAGCTGTCTGTGAACTGGAGGATTGGTATCCTGCCACAGATTACTAAACTGGACCACCTCAGGCAGCGGCATATGCCCAAAGGTCAGGCTCACCCCTTCATCGAACCAGAGCGCCCAGTGATCGAGGGCCACGATCCGTAGTGCCCATGCGAGCAGCAAAATCAAGATCAGAACGATCCAGGGGTGCTGTTTCATGCGGGCGAGTATAGCACTTTCTGCAGGCAATATGAACGGCTTGAATTGCGAAAGCGACATGGATATGCCTAGAAAGTATAATCAGGAATAGACTTCAGCTTACTCTTGGCCGGGCAAGTGGGGGGCACAGTGCTGCAAAAGGCAAACGCATTTTGTAGAAAGCGACACTATCGTGCCACCACTCTCGCAGGCCGTCTCCACTTTCGGTGGGCCAGCGGCGCTGCCCACCAATGGCTCCTTTCTGGAGGCATGGCGTTCCCATGCGCTCTCGCTAATCATCACGATCCTCGCGGGAATCACACTATTTGAGGTTCTAACGCTGCCGGCGACGGCTGCCCTAGACTGGTTGCTCAGCCACGGTGACCTGATTGGAATCGGATCACTTGCTGGCCTTATTGGTATCGGCGGTATATGCCTGCGTCTGCTCCGCAAGGATCGCCATTATGCCGCCAGTGCTTTGTGGCTGATAGCCTTTGCAGCAGCACTCTTTGCCTTTGCCCTCCGAGACTATGCGCCAGGCATTCGAGCCGTCGTAGTCATCTCTGGCTCCCTCATGATGATCATCAAGGGAGGACTGCTATTAGGTGCGCAGCATGCCCTGACGACCGCTTGCCTGGCAACCCTGTGCCAAATCGCTGGTAGAGCGGTGCTAACCAGCTCCAGTCAGTTTGTTTGGCGTATTGATTGGCTGCTCCTTTTCGCTTTGATGAATGCTGCGGTTGCTGTGGTAACCTGGCAGGTTATTCGACAGTCGGAAGCGCGGATGCTTCGGATGGGTGAACTACAGGATGAGGCGGATCTTCATCGACAGCTAGCCATGGAAACCGTTGACATTTACTCGCGCCTCGTGATGGACTTTGCGACCGGTATGCGTGTCCATTCGCAGATCATTGATGGCTTTGCGCGTGCTGCCAGCGAGTACAAGGGCCCAACCCATGCCGCTCAGGTCAACCGTGCCCTGCGCAGTATTCAGCGCAGCACCAGCCGCTGCACAAGCCATGCCGAAGAACTGATCAAACTGGTGGCGATGCAGCGCAACGACGCCGATTTTCTGGACCCACTGCCCGACCATCGGGGATGGAGCAGGGTTGACCCCGACGCCTTGCGGCGCATCGTGACAGACTTAGGGCGCAGCAGCGAAACTCCTGCCATTGAGATCACGATCGACAGGCGGCTAGAAGCCGTCCACGTCGATATTGTCTACCTGCGCTATTTTCTCACGCTTCTGCTGTGGCATGCCACCCAGCAGCGGAGCGATGGTCCCATCTCGGTGCGAGCCTACCCATTGGAGCATCAACGCCGCTGGGCCCTTGAGATCAGCTACCGGTCGGTGGATAGAGAAAGCATCCAGCAGATCCTCAAGAATGCTACCTTGCAGAGCATCGCCCATGCTTTGCAAGCTGAGGTCAGCTACCTCAACGTGGCTCACGATCCTACAGTCAAACAGTACATCAAGTTACCATTCCATTACAGATGATTGCATCAGTCCACCCCGATTGTGTATGCTTATAAAGCATTACAATTTCGTAGATCTCGACTCGCAGCGACCAGAGCACCGTCTCTGGTTGTTTGCATTGAGGTCCTGATGCGCTCTTCGCCCCCAGCTTTTCCCCAAGTTTCGATTGACCATTGCGTAGTCGCTGCGATACCGTTATAGTTGGCATTTACGGGCTTACTCTCATTTTTATTTCTGCACGGTGGATTTGCATGTCTCAGTTTGATGATACATTTACAGGGATGCTTGGACTGCTCTCTGAGTTTGACGACCTCGATGATCAACCGACGACCGATCCCGACGGTAGGATTCACGCTGTGTTGATTCCGCTGCGTGATCTGGTCCTCTTTCCGCGGATGGTGACGCCACTCTTCATCGGCCGTCCGGGGTCGCTTCAAGCGGTAGCTACAGCTCGGCAGGAAAATCTCTCTGTGATCTGTGCTGCACAGATTGACGGTGAGATCGAGCGCCCCAAGTCGGGCGACATCTATCGCATTGGGGTGGAGGTGTCGCTCGGGCGGCATATGCAGATGCCAGATGGCAGCACCAGTATCCTGACCCAGGCGCGGCGGCGGGTGGAGATCATGGAGTTTGTGGAAGATGATCCCATCTTCCGGGTGGTGGCGCGGCCCATTGAAGACGAGACGAGCATGAGCGATCAGATCGAGGCCAGCATGCGTACTGTGCGCGATCTGTTCGAGCAGTGCGTTGAACTCAATCGCTCGATCCCTGAAGAAGCCTACATCTATGCTATCAACATTGACGACCCGGGCTGGCTTGCTGATTTGGTGGTCAGTACGCTGGATATTGACGTAGCAGTGCGGCAGGAGCTGCTCGAAACCTTCAATCCAGTCGAGCGATTGTTCCGCGTGAGTGTGCTCCTGCAACATGAACTCGACTTACTCGAACTGGAATCGCAAATCCATGATCGGGTGCAAGATGAGGTCGATCGATCGCAGCGAGAGGCCTTCCTGCGCGAACAGATGCGCGTGATCCAGACTGAACTCGGCGAGTCGGACTTCTTCCAACAAGAGATCACTCAGATGCGCGAGCGTCTGATGAATACGATCATGCCAGCCGAAGTGCGCAATCGCGGATTCAAGGAGCTTCACCGGCTGCAAGGTATGCCACCCTTGGCCCCAGAGGTGGGGATCATTCGCTCTTATGTGGAGTGGCTGCTTGATTTGCCCTGGTCTGAAGAGACAGAAGACCAATTGGATGTCCCCCATGTGGCGAAGATCCTAGATGATGAGCACTATGGGCTGCGCAAGGCCAAGGACCGTGTTCTAGAGCATATTGCGGTTAAGCGTTTGGCTGGAAACGATGTACGCACACCGATCTTGTGTTTGGTGGGCCCACCAGGGACTGGCAAGACCTCTCTCGGCAAATCGATTGCCCATGCCATAGGCCGGAAGTTCGCACGGATTTCGCTCGGTGGCGTCCGTGATGAAGCCGAAATTCGTGGGCATCGGCGCACCTATATTGGGGCACTGCCAGGCCGCATCATCCAGACGATGCGGCGCGCTGGTACGATCAATCCGCTGTTCATGCTGGATGAGATCGACAAGCTTGGGGCCGACTATCGGGGTGACCCCTCATCGGCGCTGCTTGAAGTGCTCGATCCGGAGCAGAACTTCGCCTTCTCGGATCACTATCTTGAAGTGGACTATGACCTGAGCAAAGTGATGTTCATCACGACCGCGAATGACGGCTTCGCGATTCCAGCGGCGCTACGGGATCGGTTGGAGATCATTGAGTTTCCCAGCTACATCAGCGACGAAAAGCAACACATCGCGCAGCGGTTCCTTATCCCCAAACAGATCAAAGCCAATGGCTTGCAGGATCAGGGCATTCGCTTTGACCAGGCTGCCATCGATCGGCTGATTGACGCCTACACGTATGAGGCGGGTGTGCGCAACCTTGAGCGGGAGATTGCCAATATCTGCCGCAAGATCGCGCGACGAGTGGCAGCAAAACAGAGCTTCCCCAAGCGCGTCACATCCGCACAAGTAGAGAAGTTGCTTGGCCCGCCAAAACTGAACGGGCCACTGCTGCTTGAGCAGCCTGAAATCGGTACAGCAATGGGCGTGGCGTGGACCGAAGTGGGTGGGGACGTGTTTCAAGTCGAGGTGTCACTGCTGCCCGGTAAGGGCAACCTGATGTTGACCGGTCAACTGGGTGAAGTGATGCAGGAGAGCGCGCAAGCCGCTCTGAGTACGGTGCGTGTGCGCGGTGATGACATTGGCCTGGACAGCGAAACGTTGGAAGCGACTGATATTCATGTGCACCTACCAGAAGGGGCGATCCCTAAGGATGGGCCATCCGCTGGCATCACGCTGGCGGTGGCCGTCTATTCGGCGTTCAGCGAGCAGCCTGTGCGCCACGACATGGTGATGACCGGGGAGATCACGCTGCGTGGCCGAGTGCTCCCCGTCGGCGGGATCAAAGAGAAGCTGGTGGCGGCCTATCGGGCTGGCTTGCGTACCTTCCTGATGCCAAAAAAGAACGAAAAAGACTTGATCGACATCCCGAAGCGTGTCAGGCGTGAGATGACAATTCTCATGGCCGAGACAATCGATGAGGTGCTGGAGTTTGCGATCCTGCCTGAGGAAGCAGAGGATGCCGAAGAGGCTGAAGACAGGCCAATTGAGGACTGCTGATCCCCACGACAGCCAAATCGCTAGTAGGGTTGTGAGGCTGAGGTAGATTAGATAGACTCAACAATTGCGACAGTATGTCATAGGTGATGTAGGATGAATTCTTGACGAGACACGGGGCTAGAACGTTTTACATCGCTATACTGCTTAGCTTGACCCTGCTCGCTGCGCCGATCGGGGCGGTTCGCGTTGGGGCTTCGCACACCAATCAAGAACCGACACCGACCGAGCCTGTGCCCGCCACTGCGACGCCTACGACAGGGCTAGCGATCATTAGCAGTCCGGCGGAAAACGCGATTGTCTCGGGGATCGTTCAAATCAGCGGCACAGCGATAGACCAGGACTTCTTCTTCTACGTGCTGGAATATGCCGCCGATCCCGTCATTAGTGAGGAAGATTGGGTGCAGTTTCAGCCGTCTGTGACGCAGCCGATTCAAGAAGGCGTGTTAGGCGCATGGAATACCACAGCCATTGCAGACGGCCCCGTGTTTCTGCGTGTGCGGATCATTCGCAACGACGGAAGTGAGTTGATCGGGATTGTGCGGGTGCAGGTCTCTAACGCAACCGCCACGCAACTGCCGACCGTACCACCAACCTTTACACCAACTGTCGAACCGGGGACGCCCACACCAGGGCCGTCCCCTACTCCGATCATCCAGCAGCCGCCGACGCGTACGCCTCGACCCGGTTTTGCACCGGGCGCGCCAACGCCATTGCCAACTCCGATCAACTTTGACGACTCGCCGCTCAATCCGGAGCGGCTGCGTGGGGCGGCGCTAACGGGCGTATTTGCGACGGTCGGGGTGTTTGCTGCGGTGGGTCTATACGTTTTGTTGAGGGCCTTCAGCCAGGGTGCGCTGCGTGTGCTAGGCTACGAGTTGCGCGTCCGGCTGCTTGAGCCGATTGCAGCACTTTTCAACCGAGATGTGCGCGAGCGTCGACGCAGACGCAATCGTTGAGAAAATGGGGATGAACCAGGTGGGAGAGCAATCAGACCAGCAGATCCGCCGGCGGGAGAGGGCTATGATGGTGGGGCTGGGGAATCGTGGCCCAAAGTACGAGAAGAACCGCCACAATGCGGGCTTTCAGGTGCTAGATCAATTTGCCGCGCGGCACGGCTGGACGTTTTCGCGCCGGAACAAGAAGGCCAAGCTGGCCTCTGGCCAGCTCTTCGGCATCTCGGTAGTCTTGGTGAAGCCCTGGAGTTACATGAACAACAGCGGGGGACCAGTCGCCAACCTGAAGAAGTTCTACAAGCTAGACTGGGAAGACCTGCTGATCATTTTCGATGAGATCGACCTGCCGCTCGGCACGATCCGGATGCGTCCGGAAGGTGGGCACAATGGTCAGAACGGGATGCGCAGCGTGATCAGCCAACTGGGCGGCAATCGCACTATCCCACGAATGCGGATTGGAGTAGACCGCCCAAAAGGCCGGATGGAACCAGCCGCCTATCTTTTGCAAGACTTCGGTCGGTCGCAACTGCCCATCATCGAAGAGACTTATGAACGCGCCGCCGATGCCATTGAGACGTGGTTAACGGATGGTATGGAGCAGGCCATGAGTCGCCATAATGGCCCTGCGCCGGAACGCCAGTGACCCTAAACGACATTGCGAGTGTGAGCCAGGATTAGCGACTGTAGATGACCGATCTATCGACTTTACGAGACTTCATCCGCCAGCAAGATGCTTTCCAACAAATGTATGCTGCCCTGCGATCGTCCGATGCAAACAGCCACATCCCAACCTTGGGACTGATGCGGGCGGCGAGACCCGCTGTGATCAGTGCGCTGGTCGAAGCGCATCAGGGACCCATCCTGGTGCTCACTGACCGGGCCAAGCATGCGCATGATATTGCTGAACAGCTCCTGGCCTGGTCGCCTGGACTCCAGGTCTTAACCTTCGCGGAGCCCAATCCGATTCTCTATGAGCGCTCGCCCTGGGGACAAGACGTCTTGCAAGCTCGCATGAAGGTCTTGGCGACCCTGTATCATGCACCTGAGCAGTTGGTCATCGTCAGTTCTGCACGGGCCGTCATGCAGGGCACGCTTCCGCAGCGCATTTTCGACGCGCATGTGATTCGCCTGGAACGTGACGGCTTACTGCCTGAACGTCAACCAGAGCGCCTCTTAATGCGTTGGCAACAGATGGGATACGGGGCGGTCCCTGTGGTGACCGAACCAGGCACGTTCAGCCATCGCGGCGGTATCCTGGACATCTACCCAATGAACAGCGATTTACCGGTACGGATCGAGCTGTGGGGCGATACCGTCGAGTCGATCCGTGCCTTTGATCCGCGCACACAGCGCAGCCTCGAAACCCGCCGGCAGGCCGTGATCACGCCCGCACGCGAGGCCCTCCCTGGCTACGGCCCGCAGGTAGAAGAACGACTGCGTTCCTGGTTTGATGAGCAGCAGGAAGCCTATCGGCCTACCAATGATGCCGCCGACTTAATTCACCCGGTGCATGATCGGCCCCTGTTGGAGTCGGGTTTGGACTTCCCGGTGCTGGAGTTCTATCTCCCCTGGATGTATGGCGAGTCAACCAGCCTGCTCGATTACCTGGGACCGGGGTCACTGGTACTAGTCGATGATTGGAGCGCGTTGGCCGACACTGTAGCCGACCTGGAAGAGCAAGCTTTGGCAGTCAAACAGAGCTATCTGGAGAACAGCCAACTCCCTGAAGACATGCCGCTGCCGTTCATCACATGGGGGCAGTTGGCAGATGATCTCGCGCAGATGAGAGCGGCGCAATTGGGCGGT
>JAADYZ010000315.1 GCA_010092775.1 Chloroflexota bacterium | reverse complement strand
TCCACCATCGTGCCTTCCAACTGGGTGAGCGTTTTCTCCAACTCAGCCCGATCTGTGTCGAGGCCCTTTTCTTCGGCGATCTGCTGGGTGATCGTCAGCAGCTCCTCGCGTGAGCTTGCCGCCCGCAGCCGATCTTGCAAGCCCTCGTCGTTCTTGACCATCTCGTACAGGCTTCTCAATGCATCATAGCTCATGGCTTTCTTCTCCCTTTATCAACACCTGCCATTTCGTGGTAGACATAGGCTTGGTCAACGCAGCGATAAGTCTAGCTAATGGAATTGTAGCATTGATTTACAGCTCGCACTTGGGCTTATTGCAGCAATTCACGCCGCCGCACCCAAACGAAGGTGGTTAAATTGTCCTCGCCCAGGTCTTGCAAGCCTTCCGCGTGGATCGCCAGACCATAGAGGTCAGCACACATTTTCGGAGCCAGAACCGCAGTCGTAGGCGGCAGTAAGCCCTCTGCGATGTGCTCAGCACACAGCGCCTGGTCAATCAGATCGCCCTGGCCGCTGGTTTGGGCTAGATGGGAATACTGCCTGGCTAGTGTGGTCTTGCATTGGGCTAGCGCTTGCGGGTGCGAAATCACGGTGTCGATATCCTCAACGGCGGCATCGGGATGGTGCAGCAGGCAGTGGCTGATGACAATGTCGAAGACGCGCTGAATATCGCAGCGCACGCGGCTCATCGCCTGGATGGTCTCCATCACCACGCCGCCCCGTGCATTCTGAATGACCAGCACGCCGCGATCGATCTCGCCCCGCTGCAAAGCATCCAACACGTTGTCCGCGGTGTAGAGGAAGGCGACCGAATAGTCGCTGATGCCATTGGCTCGACAGTAATACTTGGCCGCTTCATGGGTGAAGCTGCCCTTACCACCTTGCATGCCGATGCTCAACCCGGCATCATGATCGCCTTTCGGCGTGTACAGACTGCTGCTCAGCCGGTTAAGGGCGTTTTCCAGTTCAAAGCGCATTGCCAACGCAAAGGGATTGGTGGTCTGAAGGTCTTGGAACAGCTCCCAGGAGTCCTCGCTGACCATGTCCTTCATCGCCAGCAGGTGCTGATAGGCTGGCGTATCGATCGGGGTGGACGCCAGGCCAAGCTGCGTCATGACCCGCCCCAGCATTTGAGCAACAGCCTGACTTTGCGCAGCCATGCGATCATGCTGTTCGGGTGAGAACTCCAATACGTTTAAGCCTAGATCCTGGAAGATCATCTCCCACTGCTGGTAGACGGTTGGATCGCTGCGCAGTGGCCAGGTAACGATGGTCAGGCCATCCAGCCCCCTAGACGCGCTATCTGGACCGAACATGGGGTGGGTGGCAATCAGGTTGACATCGGGTAGATCGGATAAAGTATCGAGTAAGTCCTGGGCAGGGCGCATCTTGACGGAGCACACGTCAATCACAGTGCTGCCTGGGCGCAGGTGCGCCTTGATGTGCCTAGCAGCGCCCGCCAGTGCGTTGATGGGCACACACAGAAAGATCGTGCTGGCTTCCGCGCACAGATGCTCAAGGTTGGTCATCTGGATTCCGTGCTCAGCAGCAATCGGGCTGAGATCAGCCTGCCCGTCAGGCAGATCAACCACCAGCACGGGAAAACGGTCGGCCAGCACAGCCGCCCAGAACTGGCCAAAACGGCCATAACCCACGATACCTACGGCAAATGGATCGACAGACATATGCATTTAACTCCCTTTGCAAAGACAATGGCCAACCTTAGCATGTCTGCTGAGACTTGCCAAAAGTCGCCCACTCGCCCCAACATCAAGCAGTTTGTGGTGATTTCCCCAATTCCCCTTGTATCGACGCGACTTTCTCATTATGATCATGATACACCTTCAGGCGAACGTTCCCCTACTAGGTGTCAGGCGGAGACTAAATCGCATCACAGCCACTCCATCCGCCGATAGTTGATTATCCAAGGAGCCCCAATCATGCCTCAGAGATTAATGACCATCGAGCGCCATATCCTCGAACAGCAGCGTGCCATCCCAGAAGCCACAGGTGTCTTCACCAACCTGATGTATGACCTGGCGTTGGCCGGAAAGATCATCGCGCGTCAGATGGCGCGCGCCGGCTTGAACGATATTCTCGGACGGGCTGGAAATACCAACGTTCAAGGCGAGGATCAGCAAAAGCTGGATGTGTTTGCGGATGAAACCCTCTACGATATGGTGAAGGATGGCGGTCGCGTGGCCCTGGTTGCATCGGAGGAACACGAGCACCCCATGCCGCTGCCCAACGACAAGCCTTGTGGAAAGTACGTCCTCCTCTACGATCCACTGGACGGCTCGTCCAACATAGACTCCAACGCCAGTGTTGGCACCATCTTCTCAATCTACCGCAAGATCAGCGATGGCCCATGCGGCGAAACCAAAGACCTGCTGCAAGCGGGCGCTGAGCAAGTGGCCGCTGGCTATATTATTTACGGGTCTAGCACGATGATGGTCTACGGCGCTGGGTTCGGCGTGCACGGCTTCACCCTAGACCCCAACATTGGCGAGTTCTTGCTCTCGCACCCCAACATGACCTTCCCCAAGAAGCCCAAATACTACAGCATCAATCAGGGCAATGAGATCTACTGGTCCGAAGGCGTGCGCCGTTATGTGCATTGGCTGCAAGGCAAAGCTGCTGACAATCCGCGCAAGCCGCTCTCCCAACGCTATATCGGCTCGATGGTAGCGGACTTCCATCGTACGCTGCTTGAAGGCGGTATCTTCATGTATCCGGCAGACTCCAAAGACCCCAGCAAGCCTTTCGGCAAACTGCGCCTGGGCTACGAAGCCGCCCCATTGGCGTTCCTGGCCGAAGAAGCGGGGGGCTATGCATCGGACGGTGTCGGCTCGATTTTGGACATCAAGCCCACCAGCATCCACCAGCGCACACCACTATTCATTGGCGATCGCGATCTGGTTCAGCAGGCGGAAGCCTTCATCCAGCTGCACGATCAAGAGTGGGTCGACACCTACCAGGATGAGGTCAGCAACGAACTCGTGCCGGGCAAGTAAACGTCCCTGGCAATCAGCCGGTTTTCCGCAGGGCGCCCCACGATCAAGCAGCGGGTCGCCCTTGGAGTTTTATTAGGCCATATCAACAGGATCACACGTGAAGGCCAGTCAATGGAGGGCGGGCAAACCGCCAGACTACAGGCCCAAATCAAAAAGAGGGCGACCCCATCATAGGCCGCCCCTCAGGTTCATTCCGTCTTATCGTCAAGCGCTACCACCACTGGAAGTAGCTGGTCTCAATCTGCCACAGCGACTCACCCAGCAGGATGTGCACATCCACAATCACCTGCGATCCGGGCTCAGCATCTGGCGGCCTAAAGGTCACCTGGCTGAATCCGTCGGCGTCTGTGGGCGGAATAATCACTTCGCGAATGCCGCCATCATGGCGCAGCACAGCCAACGCGCGCAGTCCGGGCACGGGGTCGCCGTTGTCGTCTTTAATCACCAGGAAGAGGGTCTGGTCCTCGCCCTGGCCTACCGTTGGGTTAGCGACCGAAACGGTCGGATGAATGCTCTCGGGGGGGGCCAGGGTCGGCACATCGCCGCCAAAGCCACTCAAGCTGCTGGCGGGCGGCGGAAATACAGACAGATAGACCACACCCAGATTAGCCAGGCGAACCTGACCGTCTCGATCTTGGACCAACTGCACCCGCTCGAAGTCTTGCACCAGCAGGCCGCTTTCTTCGCGCGCCGGGCCGAGCGGCATCCCAAGTTGTTCCACACCACCGAGGTCGTTGTAGAAGCTCACGAAGGGGGCGGCGACCTCCACTGTGGCGGTCACTTCGCCCAGGCGCAGCGCCAGGCCAATCGGCGCTAAGGACACACCGCCCGCGTCAAGCTGGAGATGGGCACGCTCGAAGGTCTGCACCACCTGATCGTCCCTTAGCGAGTAGGCCTGCGTAATCGGGTAGCCGAAGGTCTGCAAACCGCCATTGTCATCAAAGAAGGCGAGGAAGGGCCCTCGCACCGTGTAGCCGGTCTCGGTGAAGAGGCGGCTCTGTGGTCCAGCGACTTGCAGCAGCGCCACGCCAGCCACACTCATCATGAGCACAGCCGCTACGCCTGCAAAGGTCAGCCCAACCGTACGGGGTGACAGCAGACCACGATTTGTTCTGGGTTGAGGATAACGATGACTCATAAGTCCAACAGCCCAAACGGTCAGCCGTTTAGGCACTCCCATGATGTTTGTCACATTTACACAATCTTGATTCTATTTTAAGCTAGTTCTTGGAACCTAGCTATAGACCGAACGTCCCCTCAACTAGAATATCGTTTGCAAGGAGCTAGAATGTCGCTAGAAACGCCCGCAATCAGCCCGATTGACGCCTCTCACGTCTTGATTCAAGACTGCCGTCGTGCTATAGGAGACGTTCACTTTGACCAGATGAATCGCCTTCTCTACAGCACCGACGCCAGCATTTACCAGATGATGCCGATCGGTGTGGCCTTCCCACGCAGCGCCGACGAGGTGGCGGCGGCGGTGGACATTGCAGCAAAGCATGGCGTGCCGATCCTGCCGCGGGGTGGGGGGAGCAGCTTGGCCGGTCAAACGGTTAACCATGCCCTGGTGTTAGATTTCACCCGCTACATGCACCGCGTCCTGGAGGTCGATCCGGAGGCACAGACCGTGCGAGTTGAGGCGGGCGCGATCCTCGGTGACATGAATCGTGGCCTCGTTGCGCAGCACGGCCTCACGGTTGGTCCGGACCCGGCCAGTGCAGACCGAGCAGCCATCGGCGGCGTGCTGGGCAACAATGCGACCGGTGCGCATTCGATCGTCTACGGCATGATGGTCGATCACGTCCACAGCAGCGAGGTGATCCTGAGCGACGGGACCGGCGCGACCTTCGCTCCAACCCAGGATTGGGCGGCGGCAGCCAGGCGCCCTGGCCTGGAAGGACAGATCTACCAGGCGGTCGGCCAGACGGTAGAGCGCTACCGGGCAGACATCGAAAGCGGCTACCCGAAGACCTGGCGGCGGGCGGCAGGCTATAACCTCGATCGATTTTTGGACAGCGCCGCCCCCAACCTCTCCCATTTGATGGTCGGCTCAGAGGGCACCCTCGGAATCATTACCGCCGCCACCCTTAATCTCGTACGCATCCCACCGGTCAAGCGGCTGGGCCTGGTTCATTTCTCCGATTTACGTGCTGCCCTCGAAGCGGTACCCGTTCTGCTAGAGACGCAGCCCTCAGCCATCGAACTGGTCGACAAGATGCTGCTTGACCTGACTCGCGCCAACCCGGACTTCAACCGGCTGCTGACCTTCGTGGAAGGCGATCCGGCGGTACTGTTGATCGTCGAGACCAGCGGCGACAGCGAAGGTGAAGCTGAGGCGGGCCTGGACCGTTTGAAAGCGAAACTGGCTCTGCTCAAGCACAAGGACCCACTGGTCATTGCCGACGATGCAGTGACACAATACAACGTCTGGACGATCCGCAAGGCGGGCCTGGGCATTCTGATGAGCCTGCGCGGCGACGCCAAACCCATCCCCTTTATTGAGGATGCCGCTGTGCCGGTCGATCATCTGGCGGACTACATCGACGGTGTGCTGGCGATTAGCCGTGATGCCGGAGTCGAACGCACGGCCGTCTACGCCCACGCCAGTGCAGGCTGCTTGCACGTCCGCCCGATCATCGACTTGAAGACGGCGGTCGGGGTGGGCCAGATGCGCCAGATTGCCGAGGCCGTCTCCGATTTGGTGATCCGCTATGGAGGCACCACCAGCGGCGAACATGGTGAGGGCATCGCACGCGGGGAGTTCTCCGCAAAGCTGTTCGGCCCCAACCTGGTCGAGGCTTTTCGTGAGGTCAAAGCTGCCTTCGATCCGCACAACCGGCTCAATCCGGGCAAGGTGATCAACGCGCCACCGATGGATTCGCAAACCCTGCTGCGCTTCGGAGAAGCCTATCAATTGCCGCAGGAGCCCAACGTCACCTTGTTGGACTTCTCAGCAGATGGTGGCTATGCCGGTGCCGTCGAGATGTGTAACGGCGCGGGGGTCTGTCGCAAATTAGGGAGCGGAGTGATGTGCCCTTCCTACATGGCTACGCTGGATGAAGCGCACAGCACACGCGGACGCGCCAACGCGCTGCGCGCCGCCATGCAAGGCCAACTGGGCACAGATGGCATGACCAGCCGCGAACTCTATGAGGTGATGGGCCTTTGCCTCTCCTGCAAGGCCTGCAAGAGTGAATGCCCTTCCTCAGTGGATTTAGCTAAGCTGAAGGCTGAATTCCTCTATCAATATCAGCAGGAGAACGGTGTACCGCTGCGCTCGCGGATTTTCGCCAACATCGCCGCACTGAACCGGCTGGCTCAGCCCTTTGCCCCCGTCGCGAACCTGATGCTGCGCGGCCCCGGCAAATGGGCCATGACGGCGCTCGGCGTCCACGCCCAGCGCTCGATGCCGATGTATGCGCCACGCACTTTCTCACGCTGGTTCAAGCAAAGCCACAACCGATCGCAGAAGGAGGTTGGCGGCAAACAGGTGCTCCTCTTCCACGACACCTTCATGGAGCACAACCATCCACAGATTGGGCAGGCCGCCGTGAGCGTCCTCGAAGCGGCAGGCTACGAGGTTCTGATTGAAGAAAAGCGTGTCTGCTGCGGCCGACCGGCGCTTTCAAAGGGCTTATTGGATCAAGCCAAGCGCGCCGCCGAAACGAACGTCCTGCTGTTGGCCCCTTACGCCAGAGCAGGCATCCCGATTGTGGGCTGCGAACCAAGCTGCATCGCCGCGCTGGTCGATGAGTACCCCTCGATGCTGCGCAGCACTGACGCGCAGGCCATCGCGCAGGTGGCCCAACCGATTGAGAATTTCATCGCGGCGGAGGCTGAAGCCGGGCACTTCAAGCTCGATCTTGATCCAACGGCACGGCAGATTCTGCTGCATGGGCACTGCCAGCAGAAGGCGCTCTTCACCACCAAGGGCACGCTGACCATGCTCAAGTTGATCCCTAATGCGACGGTCGAAGAGATCGACGCGACCTGCTGCGGGATGGCCGGGTCCTTTGGCTACGAGTCCGAGCACTACGATCTATCGATGCACATTAGCGAATTGAAGCTCGCCCCAGCGGTACGTGCTGCCTCTTCAGACGCGCTGATCGTTGCGCCGGGCACCTCCTGCCGCGATCAAATCGAACATACGGCCCAGCGTGCCCCACTGCACCCGATTGAGGTGCTGGCAGCGGCGCTGCGTTAGGGATACGAGATTGAGTTTGCGGTGTAATGAATGTGGGCAGGGAAGGGAGAGGCCCTTTAAAAGCAAGAAGGACAACTGTGCAGTTGTCCCACTCGCTGTTAGGGTTCATGAGCGGTTAGCCGAACGTATGCCACGCCCATAAGACTAAAGGTGTAGGATTAAGTGCAAATCAAATCAAAGTTAAGAGAATGTTAAACGGCGCCAGTTTTGTGCAAATTAGCGCAAGGAACGCGCTCAGACCAGCATGACCAGGCCGGTGAGCGCGGCACCTGCCG
>JAADYZ010000314.1 GCA_010092775.1 Chloroflexota bacterium | reverse complement strand
CTGGGTGATGACTTCGACCAGGACCGTTCGTCCTTGAATCAGGGGGGACTGGTTCAAGGACATGTCGAACCAGGGCCACGCCAAAGCCGCTGCACCGCCCGCTTCGGCACGAGGCAGGCGCAAGGCGTGATAGGGCGTAACGGCAAACGGATTCAGGCCGCTGTTGGCCAAGACCAGTGATGAAGGTGGAATGTCGCTGCGAAGGGCTTTGTGCCAGAGGCTTTCCGACTGAGCAAGCCGTTCGCCTGAGAAGGGCTGGTCGTTCTCCAATAGGGGGACGGCGATAACCTGGCCTGAATGGAGCTCATAGGGATTGACGATCCGATTGACTGCACCAAGCATTTCGACAGGCACATCGAAGAGCGTGCTGACGCGGTGTAGATCATCGCCAAGCTGGACACTGTACAGCCGAGCAGGTGGCCCTGGTATGCTTTGTTGGCCTGCCGGGATAATTAGCGCTTCTCCGGTGGCTAGCTGGGAGAGACCAGTCAAACCATTGGCGACTTGAATAGCATCGACTGTTGTCTGGTATGTGTCCGCAAGTCGGGTAAGTGTATCCCCAGGCCCAACAACGTGCACCACAATCGGCGGTAGCTCTGGTGTCTCTTCCTGCCCAATGGCAGTGCCAGGCATCGATAGCAGCAGGGTGATCGCCACCAATAGGATTGAGAGCGTCCGAAATGGAAAGGCAGGTAGCTTAGGAAGGAATGAACTCGAGTTGATCGCCAATTTCAATCTGATCCAACAGAGACGGATGCGTTTCTAGAACATAACGAGCAGGTTGACTGGGTGCATAGGCCAAACGCCAGGGCTTTGCATGGGCTTTATCCACGACTTTGAAGTCGTCGTCCATCCAAATAGTTGCAATCGACATGAACATGAACATCATATGGATGGTGGCGTTTGCGCGGGTAGCGGTCGGATACACGAACATCAGGCCCTCACCGTCATCCAGACGGACCCTGAACATCAGACCGGCCAGTTTGCAGAAGAAACGGTCACACCAACTGACCTGGGTCAGCAGTGGCTCAGGAGCGCCTTGCCGCTGGAGTTTTCCGGTGTGCACGGCTCAGGCTTCAGCGTTGGCGGCGTTCGCCAAAGCGGCGTTGATCCGCGCAACCAGGTTCTTGGGATGAAAGGGCTTTACAACATAGTCATCGACTTTGGCGGCCAGTCGCCCCATCACCTCTTCAGTCTTTTCGGGGATGGCTGTGACCACGATGACTGGGATACGACGCATCGTCTCGTCTTCCTTCATGGTCCGGTAGACGGTCCAGCCATCCATATCTGCCATCATCAGGTCGAGGAGAACCAGGTCAGGCTTGACGGTTGGGATCGCTGCCAGGGCCTCACGACCATCAAGAACGGCATGAACCTGAAAGTCATTTGACTCTAGCACCAGGCGCAGAATATCGAGAATGGGTTGCTCATCATCGACGACAAGGATCATTGGGGGTTGAGATTCAGGCATAAGATGTCAGGTCCTAAGCAGCAGCATAACGATGCACGAATTAGATTGTACAGAACGCGGAACATCCTGCCAATGGTTAATGGGTATCACGATCGCGCTTCAGCCACTGGACTGCCACCTCTGGAAGTTGAGCCATTGGCCCCCGGCGTAGGGTGGCAGGTGGCAAGACGTCAAGGAACTTCTGACCATAGCGCTTGCTGATCACTCGGTGGTCTAGAATAACGAAGACGCCGCGATCTGTCTTGCTGCGAATCAAGCGACCAAAGCCCTGACGGAACATCAGGAGTGCCTCTGGCAGTGCGATCTCAAGAAACGCGATCTGAGCCTGTTCTCCGCGTGCTGAGAAGATGGGGTCCGTAGGTACCGAGAAGGGCAAGCGAACCACGACCAACACACTGAGATCATCACCAGGGACGTCAATCCCCTCCCAAAACGAGCGGGTTCCGAGTAGCACCGCCTTGTCTGCCTGCACGAATTCGTCGAGCAGTTGGCTGCGGCTGCTTCCCATCGACTGGTCATAGACTACAATTCCAGCGTCTGCGAGTGAATCGGTGATCGCGCTGGCCGTCTGGCGGAGCTGTGCATAGCTGGTGAACAGAACCAAAGTCCGTCCCTCCGTAGCGCGACACAGCTTGATCAGAACACGCTCTACGCCAGACTGATACGCATCGCGCTCGGAAGGGTCGGGCATGTCCTCAACCGTGTAGACCAACGCATTCTCACGATAGTCGAAGGGAGAGGAAACCACAGCTTCGTCTGCCCCTTGCAACCCTAGACGATCCTTGATGTAGGTAAAGGTTCCGTCAGTGCGCAAGGTGGCGCTGGTCAGAATTGCGGTCTTCTTTCCATTCCAAACATACTCGCGCAGCATTCCAGCCACACTAAGAGGAGCATAATGGATGGAAACGTGCGAACCATCTGGCTGAACTTCAACCCAATAGATGGCGTTGGCCATCGGGGAAGCCACGAACTCACGGAAGAAGCTGTCAAGTTCGCTCAAGTAGCGGGAGGCAGCGCGGACGGCAGCCACCAGGTCACCATAGTTGGCGTTGTCGGCCACCGATAGGCGCAGCAGACCTTTGTGGACCTGACTCATCCCATTGGCGATCCCAGACGTGAACTGACTGAGTCGCTCCCATTGGTGGTTGACCTCGCGCCAGTTGGTATGGTTGCGGACAACCTGATCGATGCGAATGTACTGGGTGTGTTCTGCGCGCGATGCATCGGCATACTGCGTCAGGAAGCGGCGCAGCGCGACAAAGAACTTCCGAGTATGGTGCCCCATTGCGGCTGAGGCCTCAGTGATCAGGCCAGCAAACTCGTTAAAGCGACGGTAGGCCTTGGCCGACGCCAGCGCTTCGGTTTGGCCAAGCAAATCTGCCAGAAGCCCTTCTGTTTGATTGCCAAGCGCCGCGAGTTGGCGCTGGATTCCTTCTAGCTCAACGCGGTAGCCCAGCCCGCGCGTCGAGGCATCCTCAAGGTGGTGGGCTTCGTCGATGATGATGTGGGCAAAGGGCGGCAGGATCGGGGTATCGGCCATTAGGTCGGCCAGCAGCAAGGCGTGGTTGATCACCACAATGGAGGCTTGCTCCGCTCGACGACGGGCTTGATAGTAAGGGCAAGCTCGATCCATCTGGTCTGCGCAGCGATTAAGTGCGCAGCGTTCATCGTTGGCGCTCAGGCGGCGCCAGACCGTCATTTCTGCGGGGCCACGTGTATTCAGCGGCGCAGCACGATAGCCCCAGAGCCAGACGACAATCCGGGCAAACATCTGCATCTCTTCGCTTGATGTCGGCCCGCGCCGCCGGAGGGCCAGCAAGCGCCTGGGACATAAATAGTGCTCACGACCCTTTAACAGGGCGACGTCAAAGCTGAAGGGCAATGCGCGCTGCAACTGTGCCGTGTCATGATTGATTATCTGGTCCTGAAGGACGATCGTTCCCGTACTGATAACGACCTGGCTGCGATTCGCCCGAGCATACCAGGCGGCAGGCAACAGATAGGCGAGAGTCTTGCCAGTACCGGGAGGCGCTTCGATCAAGATGTGGCGCTCGGCATCGAAGGCCTCTGCCACAAATCCGAGCATCTCCGACTGCTCTTCGCGCAGCTCGAAATTCTCATCAGCGCTTGCCAGCGGCCCATCAGCGGAGAGGGCTTCTGTCACTGTCGGCAGGTCGTAGTCTAGCGGTGCGGGGTCCTCTTCAGGCTGAGTTGTGGCGAACTCGCGCGGGAATAGCCCGAGCAAAAACGCTTCCGACGCGTCGTCGCTGCGCTCGATCTGGTCCAGTTCGGAAGCGCGCGCAACAGACAAGGCATCAAAAAACAACCGAGCATCCCAATCGAATTGACGCCCCATCAGCACGATTTCGCGCAGCACCTCAATCGGTAGATCAAAGGCTTGTTTCCAGAAGGCATGATAGACCGACTGAGTCATCATGACGTCTTCAAGGGCGCGGTGGGCGTCACTTGATGCAACCCCGAAGAGGCTGGCCAGGCTGAGCAGGCTGTAGCTAGCGGCGCTGGGCTGAAGAACAGTGGCGATCGCATAGGTGTCTATGGTGGGATTGGGAAGCTGCATTCCAGCGCGCTTGAGGAAGGCGACATCAAACTGAATGTTGTGGCCGACCAGAACCGACTCGCCGATGAAATTGCGTAAGGAAGGCAGGACGGAAGCCAGGGCTGGTGCCTGTGCTACATCGTCTTCGCTGATACCTGTCAGGTATTGGACGTTAGATGGTATGGAACGATTGGGCTTCACGAGCGT
>JAADYZ010000036.1 GCA_010092775.1 Chloroflexota bacterium | reverse complement strand
CCCACGTCCCCGCCCCCCCCGCCCCGCCCGCTTTTTCCTGACCGGGGGGCGGGGGGGCCCGCCCGCCCGGGGCGGGGGGTGGCTGTGCTAGTGACTTGCTGCCAGCGACTTCATGAGCAATCAAAATGGGCAGATGCTGCAACATTCTGACAGCGCTGTGGCATAGAGCGCTGTGTTTCTTGCGCGTGGTGCGCGCCCGTCCGCTGAGTCCGTTTGATCACCATACGCGATTGATCCGCTCATAGCTGGCCCGGCCTTGGGCCGGGCGTTTCGACAGCCGGCCTAGCGGCTGCGCCGCTATCGCATGGTACCATGCTGGCCGGTGGAGCAAGGACCTTGAAGAAATATCCTATACACTAGAGGGCATAGCTTGATTTATGTTTCTATTCAAATTCCCGATAAGATTGCTGTGGTTTAATATCCAGATAGCCTCCAAAACAATGACACTCCAAAACAAGGTATGGTTGAGGTCACTTCTACTTTACACAGGTATAATAATTATCCTTTGTACTATTTCATGCAGCCGAGACTCGTTGTCTTCCGGTCAAACGCCGAGCTTGAGTTCTCCGACCAACACCAGCGAAGTTGAAGGAACCAGATCACCATTATCTACGCAATCACCTTTTCCAACGATCCAATCTGAAACTCTCTTCCTAGAACTGATCGCTCGTTTGCCAGGCGGCGAAGCGGCAAATCAGCCCAGCTATCTAGCTCGCATGTCAGATGATGGCAAACAGTTTGTATTTCTCTCAACTGCAAGCAACTTGCTTCTCGAACAGTCCGGTCAAGATCCTCGTCTTACAATCTTTTTCCGGTCCACCACTACTAATGACACGTACCCGTTAAGCGAAGATCGCTTTACATCGATTAGCAACCCAACACTCTCTGCAGATGGGCGTACTGCTGCATTTCTAGGATACCAACCGGGAACATGTGCGGATCAACAGCCTCAACGATCCTGTGGAGCAATTTACATCTATAACCTACCGTCAGCATCCTACCCAGAGGAACTGCTTGTTGGATCTATCTATCCTGAAGGTCCAGATATCGCTCTCTCTCACAATGGGCAATTCCTGGCTTTTGCTGAACCATGGGGAGAGATACTGGAAGGGGTCTTTCTATACGACAGACAAACGGGAGATGTAACAGAAATCATAAGAAGTGATACAACTGATGGTGCTGCCAGTGAACTCGGTCCAGTCGGCATCTCAGCGAATGGGGATGTAGTTGCCTTTGCTGCCGCGAGGAATGACATCGTCCCGGACGATACAAATAATGCAAACGATGTGTTTGTTTATAGTAGTGAGGATGAAACTATTGAACGGATCAGCCTTCGCGCCGATGGCAGCGAACCCAACCAACCAAGCGGTCGGCATGTTTGGGGCGGTGGTATACCGGGTGAGATTTCTATCTCTGACAATGGACGTTTTGTCACCTATCTTTCAAGAGCATCTGGCTTAACAGAAATTCCAATCTCAGAGTGTACTACCTATTCTGGAGAGGTTTTACCAGCCTGTGCTCATATCTATGTTTATGATCGCCAAAGCAAGCAAACAGAAATGATCTCCGTGTCAAACACTGGTGTGCCGGGTAATCGTGAAAGTGTTGAGGCATTTATATCAGGAGACGGGCGTTGGGTCGCGTTTACCTCTTTGGCGGATAACCTCACAGATGATTCGCCTGAGTGCCAAGGCTTTTGCCCGCGTGTGTTTCTGCGGGATAGGCAGGAGAGACGAACTTACCTGGCGAGCCGGGGAATTGAGTGCGAACCAGTAACAGCAAATGTTTCAGATTTGAATCTGGACGGAAGCGTCTTGGTGCTGGAATCCCCTGACTTGCTTTTGGAAACCAGTCAAAACGAAGGAGTCGCTTCATACATTGTCAACATCCCTGAGATGTTTGCACAATGTTTTGCCGGGTTTGAACAGTGACCTCAATAGATTTTACTCAGGCGAGGATAGCGGCTCACAGCCAACCGAAAAATCCATGTTGTGTGACTTACTCATTCCCAATCGTCACTAGTTTGATCAGGCTCATTCCATTCCTCCCAAGTAACACCGTAGGGTGCGCCGCCACTCGTGTACCCGATGATCATCGCAAAATGGTCATCCTGGTCGTATCCACGAATCTCTCGCTCTTTTTCAGCTTTCTTCTGTTTCTTGATCTCGGCCTGTCTCTGTATGGTGAGTAGAACCTGCTCTTTGTAGGAAGGATCGATTTCTAAACCGAGCATCTCCAATTCAAGAAATGCTGTGGGCCAGTCCACACCGTATTTTTTGCGGTAGGCTTTCACGATTTTCTTCGGTTCACCATCATAGGTTTGTAACCAACTCTGAGCTGACTGAAGCCGCTGCGGACGTTTCATTCTTTTCTTAGACGACATCCCTTGTTCCAGTGAACTGATATGCCAATACTCCAATGATATTCGCAGATACATGAGTGGCACAACCTGATGCAGGCCTGGCGCAAAGCCCGCCGGGGCAAGCGCTACACCCCTGCGGCAGCCAGGTTTGAGCGCGATCTGGACCGCGAACTGCTCGTCCCGCAAGGCCAGCCCGCTCTTTTCTGATCCGCTGGAAGGGGGGCAGCGACGCCAGTCGCGGAGGGTGGCTGTGCTCACCTGGCCCGGCGAGCGTGCAATTCGGTCTAAAACCGAATTGCCAAGGAAAAATCTTGAGGATTTTTCCACACCTGACCCCGACGCTCAACGCCTGCTCGATGATCCTACACCCGACCCTGTCACCGTCGTCACAGATACCACCCTTGATACACCGCTCAAACGTGCTTTGCATGCTCACCTCACCGATGCGGCGCAAGCGGTGACCGTGGCGAAAGCCATCGAGGCTACTAAGAAACACGGCTGGCGCGGCAACGCCATCAAGGAACGCGAGATCAAGCGGGCGATCTATGAAGTGGTAGCTGATGACCAGCAGACCGAGGCATTGTTCGATGTGCTATGCCAAATGGAGGAATCTGCAACCTCACCTGAAACCGACGCATCCTACACCGTCACCCACGATGGCGATTGGACGTGGATCAGCTTCACGCGCAAACCGTCTGAGGCGGTCCGCGAGCGGCTCAAGTCAGAGGGCTTCCGCTGGGGGCGGCGTCGCAAGGCGTGGTATGCACGCCAGATCGTCAGTGAGGGGGAGGTGGCTAGCTTGCTTGCTGGTTAGTCATTCAACCCACGTGGCAGTCATCAGCCCCTCCACATGGCTGAAGTGGTCATCACGGGTCACCACGGTGAGGGTATACTGCTTGGCCGTAGCCGCAATCCATATGTCGTTTTCCGGGATGGGCGTTCCCTTAGCACGGAGTTGTTGGTGGATCTCGCCAAACAGGCGAGCGGTGTGCTCATCAATCGGAAGGATGACCACGCCCTGCGAAATAGCATCGACAACAGCCACATTGTCCTCTACCCGCGTGGAGCGATAAGCACCGTAATAGAGTTCACCCAACACCGTGGCTGAGAGGTACCACTCCGCCTCCTCCTTGTCCAACATACGGATGAGAGCCGCCTCACCTCGCTGCAAAGCGATTACGGCATTGGTGTCGAGCAGCCTACCATGCATCAGGATTGACCTGCCCCAGATCATCATCGATGGCCCGTTCCATGCGGTCAAGTTCCTCATCAGGAATATGTCCGACGAACCCCTTCAACACATGAGCTGGCGTGCCCTGCGGGCGCTCAGGCTCCAGCGTTCGAATGTAATCGAGTACCCGTTGCCGCTGCGCATCGCTCAAGCGGCGCAAATGGTCCAATATCTCTTGTTCAAGAAACATACGTATCCCTTCATCATCTGTTACCTGACAAAGTTACTGCGTTAAAAAGGGCTGTTTTCGGCTCATTTTGACACAGTTATTGTGCAGTTGAGACGAAGTTGCTGCGGTAATCCAACATCTGTGACAAAGATATTGCGCAAATCCTTCCTGTTGAACCACGAACTGAATAGCCCAACATCTCACGTTGTATTGACAAAACTCCTTTACCTATCGGCCCGGTTTGCGTCTCAATCTTATCCATGCACACGCATTAGGAGGTTCTACGCAATAACTTTGTCACGTCACATCATCATGTAAATCCATTATAATGGAAGGAGCACACCTTGGCTCACCTGAAATCTTTGGCACGTGGCGGCTATTATCCGCTTCCGAACGAGCACATCCCCGCCCTGACGAGCTACTTCAAAGCGAATCAGGGCGGTCGCATGTTGGACCCCTGTGCGGGCGAGGGTGCGGCACTGCAGGCGCTGGCCTCTGCATGGGGATTGACCCCCTACGCCAACGAACTTGACGCCGACCGCGCCGCCATGTGTCGCGAGACCTTCGGCCTGGGGCAGGCGGTGGCGGGCGACCTCGCCACGCTGCGCACACCCACCCGCGCCTACAGCATTGTGTACGCTAACCCGCCCTACACGGCGAATACGGGCGGTGCCGTTGAGAAACGGCGCGAGGTCGAGCACCTCATCCACTCGTGGAAGTGGGTGGCTGATGGTGCATTTGTGAT
>JAADYZ010000313.1 GCA_010092775.1 Chloroflexota bacterium | reverse complement strand
TTCTTCTACTGTGCAGGCCGCCAAACCCAAGACGATCAGGATACACAACAAAAGTGGCTTCAACAGATGTTTCATACTGTCATTTTTTCCCAGCGGCGCGATTTTCGCAAGGGCGATCTGCCACCCCTGAGTGGGAGGCTGCTGGCCATTCGGCCTGCATATCTTGACGGGGGTCCTAGCACACGCTAGACTATGGTCAAAATTACCCGGTCAAGTGGGTCACGCGCATAGGGAGATTGTCCTGATGTCTTTAGATTCCAACATTATTCTGGCTCCGAAATCGGTCACATCCATGTTGAGCGTTAGCCCTGCCCATAATGGTCTGCTGACTCTGTCGCTGCTTTTTGATTCCAAATATCTAGACGGGTTTGATGAATGGGTTTACGAGACAGCGAGCAGCATCTCTGCAGAGGACCTGCAAGCCTACCGAGCCATTCTTGATCTGCTCTACGATTACCTCAGCGGCAAACATGATCGGGTCAGCCAAATGGCTGACTTCCCGGCGCTATTGTCGTGGATTAGCGAGCAAGACCCGATTGGCATGCGAGACACGATTGTGGACTCGCTGCTAAACCACTACGCGGAGAAGAGTCCGACGGCGGGTTTGGAACGGGAGCCAAACGCTGAGGAACTCTTGTTGGCATCTGAAGAGAGCTACCTCGCCTTTTTAGAGACGATGTATCAGATCAAGGGCAAGGAGAACAAACACGACCCTGGCGTCATCACATATCGTTACCATCTGCTGACACACCCTGACGAGATGCGCGAGCAGATTGTGGTGCGCCTGAAGGCCTTCTGGGAGGAGCATGCCCAGGCGGAATGGGAACGGGTCCGCCCCATCATTGAGGAATCCGTGCGGGCTTTTCAATCCGTCGATCTGGACGGCCTAACCGTCTTCGAAGCCATTCGCGCCGTGACCGGGCGCGATATGAGTTCCGTCTGGGACGAAGACTTCCTGGCTCATGTTGAGCAGATCACGTTTGTACCTTCCGCACACATTGGCCCCTATGTGTTCCCCTTCTTCCACCAGAACAGCGTGATTTTGATGTTTGGCGCGCGTACCCCACCTGGCGTGCGGATCGCTTCGACTGCCTTGTCACGCTCTGAGCTGTTGGTGCGCTTAAACGCCCTGGCCGACGACACGCGTCTGCGCATCATCGAACTGTTGACCCAGCAAGAGGAAATGTGCGCCCAAGACATTATGGGCGAACTGAGCTTGAGCCAGTCCAGCGCATCGCGCCATCTACGGCAATTGAGCGCCACCGGTTATCTAGTCGAACGGACTCACCAGGGCGCCAAGTGCTACCGCCTCAATGTGGACCGTTTCAACGATACGATCAAGTCGCTGTCTTCTTTTGTCGCGCGTCGTTAACACGGCACCATCTCTGCGGGCTTAGGTCTGAGAAACGGCTATCCGCGATCGCTTCTCCCATTCTTGACGCATCTTTGGCGCATAGCTAGAATAACCAGTGAAAGCGTCCCCCCTTCGTCACCTGGAGAAGCGCATGAGCGAGAAGTACCCTGGCAAAGTAGTGATCGGACTAACCGGCAACATCGCTACGGGTAAGAGCGTTGTCCGCCGTATGCTTGAGCACCTCGGCGCCTTTGGCATTGATGCTGACGGCCTGGGCCATCGCGCCATGTCTCCCGGTGCGCCAGCTTATCAACCTGTTGTTTCCACCTTTGGCAAGTGGATTCTTAAGCCCGATGGTCAGATCGACCGGGCCAAGCTGGCCAGCGTGGTCTTCCACGACCCGGACGCTCTACGCCAGCTTGAATCCATCACCCATCCGATTATCCGCCAGGTGATTGACCTTCTGGTCCGCCGCTCCACTCAGAAAATCGTCGTCATTGAGGCGATCAAATTGATTGAAGGCGGGCTGGCCAAACAGTGCGACACAGTGTGGGTCACGGTCGCCCCACCTGAAGTGCAGCTCCAACGCTTGATGCAAGGCCGCAAGATGAGCGAAGCGGATGCCAAGCTGCGCATTGAGTCCCAGGCTCCCCAAGCTGAGAAGGCGCGCTATCCCGGCGCGGTCATCATCGATAACTCTGGCTCCTTCGACAAGACTTATGATCAAATTCAGAAGTCGCTAGAGAAGCTGATGGGCAAACCCGAAGCGGGCGATGCGGCTGAGGAACAGACGACGATTGTCGAGCAGAAGACCGCCACCGCCGCCACCGCAGAGGCTCCCGCTATCCCCGCTGGGCAGATCAAGATTCGGGCGGGTGGCCCCAAGGATGGTGATATGATCGCCACCTTCCTCAATCAACGGGTGGGGTCCAGCCTCAGCCGCATGGACATCATGCTGCGCTTTGGCCAGAAAGCCTACATGCTCGCCCTGGCCAGTGATCAATTGGTGGCCTTGGCGGGCTGGAAAGTCGAGAACTTGATCACTCGGGTGGATGAGTTTGTACTCTCGCCGGGGATTTCTGCTGAGGCCGCCCGCGCGATCGTCGACCGCATTGAGGCCAAATCTGACGAACTGCAAAGTGAGATCGCGCTGGTCTTCCTGCCGAACAGCACCGATGGGGAGGTCAAGAAGGCGATCCTGGATAAAGGCTACGAAGAGCGCAATATCCCCGATCTGCGCGTGCCGGACTGGCGCGAGGCCGCAGAGGAATCGGCGCCTGAGAACGCTTTCTTGGTGGCGCGCCGCCTACGTGAGGACCGCGTTCTCAAACCGCTCTAGGCCGCACCGACACCCAATCGATGGACAACAGCGGGGCATAGGGTATCCTATGCCTCCTGTCTTGCACCACAGAGGTAGAAGCTATGGCAGAATTCGTGAACCGCACGTTGGAAGCACTTCGCAGCGGACCGCTTGGCCCGCTGATTGACTGGATCGAAAACTACCCACGATTGGCCGCCTGGATTTTTCTGGCCGTTGGCATGAACATTTTGGTGGTCATCGAAGCGCGGGACGTGGGCTTGCAGCCCGGTCAGTGGGTGGCCTTGATTATCCTGGTGACGCTGGTCGCTGGAGCTGCTATCTGGATTATCAGTTGGGAAGATGAAGACGAAGAATCCGCCGAGCCACCCAAATCAGCGGACTCAGAGAAGAAGCGCAAGGCCAAAGAAAAGGCCGATGAGGCAGAGGCTGAGCAAGGTTCAGCCGAAAGCAGCACAAGCTCGAACAATTAGGTCAGCCATCCCAACCCCTTCATTGGGCAAGCATCTTGAAGGGATGGCAGATCGACCTGTTCGAGAAGTGACATTAAGCCTTCACGCTTTCCGAGCCCTCAAGTGCCTGCTTGTCCGGGTCGCCCTTCCACAAGATGGGACATCCTCGATTTATGTCACCAGACATGGCTCGGCGCGGTGGCTGGAGCCAGATGGGACCGCAGCTTTTCACAGGGAGCACGACCACATGACTATCAAACTGAGAGATGTTCTCTTCGCCATCGCTGCGCTGCTAGGGTTGGGCTTCATCTGGCTGGTGCTGCGTTATCGGCGTTGGCTGGCCCAAGTGACCGAGCAGGCTTCGGCGGAAAGCCAGATCATCCAGACGCGCTTGGGCCCAGTGGAATATGATCGGCGCGGTGCGGGGCCGGTGCTGCTGCATTTTCACGGTGGAAACGTTGGCCACAAGGGCTGGTTCACCGTGGCCCATCTGGTAGAGGCGGGCTTCCAGCTGCTTACGCCGGATCGACCGGGCTATTTGGGCACGCCGCTTGGCGATAACGGATCGCCGGAGGCGCAAGCCGACCTGATGGCTGCCCTGCTGGATGCATTGGACATCGAGCAAGTGGCAGTGATTGGCGCGGCAGCCGGTGGGCCCGGCGCGCTGCAATTCGCGCTGCGCCATC
>JAADYZ010000312.1 GCA_010092775.1 Chloroflexota bacterium | reverse complement strand
CAAGGCGGATCACCTTGGTTTCCGCACCTGCCGGGTTCGGAAAGACCGTCTGCATCAGCGAATGGGCCGAGAGCCTGGCGCACCCAGTCGCGTGGTTTTCAATTGATGTCGCAGATGACGACCCAGGGCGCTTCTTCACTTATTTGATCGCCGCCCTACGACAGATTTCGGAGTCCATCGGCAGCGACATCGACGGTATTCTGCGCTCAGGTCAACTTCCACCGACGGATGTCATCACTACAACGCTAAGCAACGATCTTTTAGACCTAGACGCGCTATTCGTTTTGATCTTGGACGACTTCCACCTGATCCAGGATCGGGACATACTCACCGTGTTTGAGTTCCTGCTGGCGAACTGGCCTCCAAGTCTGCATCTCGTACTGGTCACACGGGAAGATCCGCCTCTGCCGCTTGCCCGTTTGCGGGCCAACAATCAGTTGACCGAAATCCGTGCGGCGGATTTGCGCTTTGCCACCAGCGACATCGAGCAGTTCCTCAATCAAACGATGAGCGTGCCTCTATCCGATACAGATGTTGCTACATTGGAAGAGAAAACCGAGGGGTGGATTGCAGGATTGCAATTGGCGACCCTGGCGCTTGAGGCGGCAGATCAGTCGTCCGATCACTCGGCATTCATTACGTCCTTGAGTGGTAGTCATCGCTTTATTCTGAACTACCTTACAGAAGAGGTGCTGAATCGCCAACCAGCCGAGGTACAGGGCTTTCTGCTGAAGACGGCAATTCTGGATCGGCTGAACATCGATCTGTGTGATGCTGTCACCAAGCGGGTGGACAGCGCCTCCATGCTTGAGTATCTCATCAACAGCAACTTGTTTGTCTTGCCTCAAGACGAACACCACCAGTGGTATCGCTACCATCACCTCTTCGGTGATCTGCTGCGTGACCTGGCCCAAACCCAGATTCCAGCCGACCTTGTTACCCTGCACCAGCGAGCCAGCCTCTGGTACCGTGCGCAAGGGATGGTGAGCGAAGCCATCCATCACGCTTTACTCGCTGAAGACTACCCGACCATGATCGATCTGATCGAACGGCACGCACTGGATATGCTGATGCAGTGGCATGTCAAAACGGTCGATAGCTGGATTCAGGCGATCCCGGCGGACTGGCAGGCGAACAGCTTTCAGGCCAATCTAGCCTTTGCCTGGCTGCACTTGCTACATGGTGATCACCAACGGGTGATGCCTTACCTGAGTCGGCTGCAAGCGATGTTGGATCAAGGCAATATACTTGAGGCCCCCTCCCATCAGGCGAAGTGGTTGGCCTTGCAAGTGATGATGGTGAATGCGCAGCAGCAGCCGGAACTTGGTTTGGCGCTTGGCCAACAGGCCTTAGACATTGTGCCTGATGATGATGACCATGTCCGCAGCCTAATCTACCTGGGGATGGGCAGAGCTTACCAGGAGTTGGATCAGTATGAGGCAGCGGTTCAGGCCTATCAGATGATCATTCAACAGGGTCAGGCCGCTGGCAACACGGTTGCCCAAATGCTCGGGAGTGCCGCGCTTGGGCTGCTGGCTATTGAGCACGGGCAACTACACTTTGCGTTCGAGGTCGTCTCCCAAAGCCTGACGCGCATGGAACACGCTGGCTCTTTGCCGCCGATCAGTACTGCCCTCTACGGCGAACTAGGCGAGATCTACTACAACTGGCATCAACTTCCGGAGGCGCAAGTCTACTTCCGAAAGGCGATTCAGGTCAGCCATCTCAGTGGCTACAATGATGCAGAACTCTACCATCATGTCATTCTCTCAAGGTTGTACCAGATTCGTGGCGACTTAAAGGCTGCCGCTGAAGAAATTGACCAGGCAGTCAACAAGCTGCGAGTCACGCCGATAGCTGCTGTGCGGGAGGAGATTATCTCTCAACAGGTGTCAGTTCGCCTGGCTCAGGGGTACCTGGCTGAAGCTGAAGCCGCCCTTCAAGTGGCCCAGGTCTTGCCGCATGGCGGTTTCACGTTGCCCGTTTTGAAGGGGGGGCAGAAGGTATCCCGCCCAGATACATTGCTCTACCTATCGACGTTGCGCATTGCGCTCCATCGCATCGACCGTAGAGATGAACGCCACTATCTCGACCCTTGTATCAATTTGACCGACGCCCTCATTGAGAGCTGCAAACAGCGCGGCTATTGGCCACTGGCCATCGAAGGGCTGTTGATTCGGGCTCAATTCCTTGGCTTAGGGCAGCAAAATGGTGCATCTGCTCTACAGGATGTGGCCACTGCGCTTGAACTGGCGGAACCGGAGCGTGGGCTCAGCATATTCGTGCAGGAAGGCCCAGCAATTCTAGACATGCTGACCGCCCTCAAGCAGCCCACACAACTTGACGGTCCGCTGGCGGAGTTCTTGGATAGCGTTCTTGAAGCTATAACGACCCCGCAATCCGGGCAAACACCTCAATCCTCTCACCTCGATCCTCTCTCTGGGCGCGAGGTGGATGTGCTCCGCCTGATCGCCGAAGGATTGACCTACCAGCAAGTGGCGGATCAATTGTTTGTGTCTTTGAATACAGTCCGCACCCACATCAAGACCATTTATAGCAAGCTCCAGGCAAATAACCGCACCAAAGCCATCGAAACCGCGTATCGCCTCAACATCCTGTAACTGTTCGTCAAATCACATCCCCATTCTGAAGCGGTTCACATCTTTATGTGATCCGCTTTGTGTCTGGCTGCTTTATCCTGGGGTCAACCGTAAAGAGAGGAATTGATCGTGTTGACTGACGTCACCAGCTACCGGATCGAGATAAAGGGCCCGTTCGACGAAGCCGATCTCAACGCAATGAGTCCGCTCAGAATGACTGTTATGCGATCCGCACTGGAGTCAACCCTCGTTACGGCCTGCACCGATCAGGCGGGCGTACTCGGTCTTCTGCGCTACCTCAATGGCCGGGGAATCACGTTCTTTTCTGTGCAGCGACAATCGACAAGCTAACTGACTCGGCGACCTAAGTAACAAGGAGACACTGTTCATGGCACAACTCGCACAAGTACCATTTGCCCTCAAGCAGGACCAAGCATCGCTTCGCCAGCGGCTGATCCAAATCGGGGGCGTGTCGGCCTGGGCTCAATTGGGCTGGCTGGTGGTGGTGATCATCGTCGGATTGACGCTCGGCCCGTGGCCAGAAACCGTTGAGGGCTACTTCAGCATGTATGCGGAAACGCCATTGCTAGGCTTACTGCGTGATGATGTCACCAGCCTGGTTTTGATCTTGCTATACATCGGCCTGATGCCCGGCATCGCTCTCGCCCTCTGGCAGGAAAACCCACTAATCATTCTCTTCACGACGCTATTTACGGGGATTGCAGTCATCACGTCCCTTGCAACGCAATCAAGTTTTGCGCTGCTGCACCTTGCCGAACGCTACGAGCTTGCAGCGACTGCTGCCGAACAAGCCCGGCTTCTCGCCGCTGGGGAAGCCGTTCTTGCCAGCAATATGTGGAACAGCACCAGTGGCTTTTTCAATGGCATTTTGCTCCAGGGTTCTGGCGTGCTGCTGTCATACCTGATGCTGCGCAGTAAGAAGTTCGGCACCTTGACCGGGGCCGCCGGACTGATCGCCAACGGCTTTGATTTGCTCCAACACCTGCTGCACCTGTTCGCACCCGCCGCAGCCGGGATCATCATCACTGTCGCCGGTCCGTTTTACTTGCTGTGGTACTTGCTGATGGGGCGTGATCTCCTGCGGCACGCCCGGAAAATGGATCAGGAGCCCCAACATGCTTGAACCAAACCTGACAAGACGCAAGGTGCTTCAGCTAGCGGCAGCTAGCAGCGCAGCCGCCGGGCTAACAGTCTACGGTGTAGCTATCAGCCAACCGGCCCCAGACCCTATCGAACTAATCAGCTATCGCTATGGAGATGACACGATGACTAATCGACTGCTAATCGCCTATGCCTCCGCCACTGGAACTACGATGGAGATCGCCGCCGAAATGGGACGAGCGCTCAACGAACAGGGACATTTAGTTGATGTGGTGCCGATCAAAGACAACCCCTCTCTCAATGGCTACCAAGCCGTGTTGATCGGCAGTGCCGTCCAGCATGGCGAGTGGCTTCCGGAAGCTATCGATTTCGTGGCCGACAACCAATCTGCTTTAGAACAACTGCCGGTTGGCGTATTCTGCGTCCATATCCGTAATACTGGTCATGATGAAAACAGCCGCCGCGAGCGCGAAGCCTACTTGAACCCGGTGCGCGCACTGATCACACCGATGGTGGAGGGCTACTTCGCCGGTCGTTTTGATCGCCGTGGTGCCTACTTAATGCTGCCCCGGTGGATCGCACCCCTGGTCCCTACCACTGACCTCCGCGAAATGAGCAGGGTGCGCCGCTGGGCTCAGCAACTAACCGCGATGTTCTGATGCACATGTAGGGCAGTACCCT
>JAADYZ010000035.1 GCA_010092775.1 Chloroflexota bacterium | reverse complement strand
GAGCCGAAGTTGACGATCTCACGCAGCATGCGCGGGGTGCCCATCACGCGGACGGCCATGATGGCGTCACAGGCTTGGGCCGAGGCCAACTCATGGCTGATGGTACAGATGCCGCAAATGCGGCCCATCAGCGCGGGCAGTTCGTAAAAGGGACGGCCCTCAACAAACTTCTCGAAGGCACGATATTGTGTGACGTGAAAGCGCGCATCGTCGACACTACCAGCATCATCCAGTTGAATGGTGATCTTGGAGTGCCCTTCAATGCGGGTGATTGGATCAATGGTGATGGTTTCACTCATGGTTGACTCTCCCAGGACTAAATGTTGAGCCCTTGCGTTTGGCCCCCCCCATACCGCTTACGCAGTATCCACCGCCCTTGCAAGGGCAGCAAATCGCAGCGGCGCAGCCGCCAAGATGGGGGGTGTGATTGTCACGCGGCCAGGGCATTTTCCCTCTAAGCGCCGCGATAAGTTATGTTGGCCAGGTCAGGCTGGCGGCCAGCGATCAACTCGGTGATCACAAAGTGAATGGTGTGGGCGGAAGGCGGGCAGCCCTGCACCAACACATCAACCGGGACGACTTCGTGCAGCGGCACCGTCTTGGGCAGCCAGGGCGGAACGATCTCGGTCGGGATTTGCGGTTGGATGTCAGCCGTCTCGATGTAGGCCCGATCATAGAGTTCGTCGATCTTGTGACCGTTGCGCATCGCTGGGATGTTGGCATCCACGGCGCAGTCGCCCAGGGCGACGATGATTTTGGTGCGTTCGCGGATCATCAGTGCTTTGTGATGATCCTCTTCGCTGCTCACGGCCCCTTCGATGATCGCAACATCGACCTCTTCGGGGTACTCCTTGGTGTCAACGAGAGGGGAGTAAACGATATCAATGTGCTCGTAGAGTTCGAGCAGACGCTCATCCATGTCGATTAGCGACATATGGCAACCGGAACAGCCATCCAGCCAAACGGTTGCGACACGGACTTTTTCACTCATCAGGTTATAGCCTCTTTCTGAAACCCTGTTTGTCGTTTGAGCGTTTAGTTGCCGCGCATCTTGGTCAAGTAGGCGAGGAACTCGCGGCGCTTTTCCATCATGCCGATTGGTTTGCCGTTTTCGACCAGTGCGCCGGTTGGGCAAACGTTAACACACTTGCCGCAGCTTGTACAGGTGGGCGACTCCCCCCAGGGTGTGTTGAGGTCGCTGACAAGCTGCGCGTTGACGCCACGCCCCAGCACGTCCCAGGTGTGCGCCCCTTCGATTTCATCGCAAACGCGCACGCAGCGCGTGCACAGAATGCAGCGGTTGTGGTCCAGCACGAAGCGTTCGTGGGTCATATCGACCGTGTCGCGCGCGGACAGATGCGGGAAGCGAACACTTTCCATACCGAGGTCGTGGGCAAGCTGCTGAAGTTCACAGTTGCCGTTAGACACACACACGGCGCAGAGGTGGTTGCCTTCAGCGAAGAGCATCTCGATGATCATACGGCGGTATTCTTGTAGTTTATCCGAGTTGGTGACGACCTCCATGCCTTCTTGCACGGTGGTGGCGCAGGCCGGAACCATTTTGTTCCACCCAACGACTTCAACCATACACAGACGGCAGGCTCCGACGATCGAAAGGCCATCCAACTGGCACAAGCGGGGTATCCAGATGCGGTTCTGCTTCGCCAGGTCAAGAATGGTCTCGTCTTCACGCGCACCAATGTCGCGTCCATCGATCTTAAGCGTAATGATCTTTGAGCGGGTACCCATTAGTCACCTCCCTGATGGCCGTTGGCGCCAGCCGGGACGCGCAGCAGCTCTCTGTATTCATGTTCGAAGTAGCGCAGGGTGCTCATGACCGGGTTCGGTGCCGACTGGCCCAGACCGCACAGGCTGGTGGCACGGACCATATCGCACAGGCTGATGAGCAGGTCAAGATCCTTCTCGGTGGCTTGCTGTTTGAGGATCTTTTGCAGCAAATTGTACATCTGGACGGTGCCGACGCGGCAGGGCACACACTTACCGCAGGATTCATCCATGCAGAATTCCATGAAGAACTTGGCCACATCGACCATCGATGAGGTTTCGTCCATGATGATCATGCCGCCGGAGCCCATCATCGAGCCGACTTCTCGGAGCGACTCAAAGTCAACAGGCAGATCGAGATGATCTTCGGGGATGCAGCCGCCCGATGGACCACCGGTCTGGACGGCCTTGAATTCGCGGCCTTCTTCCAAGCCGCCGCCGATGTCAAAGACGATCTCGCGCAGGCTGATGCCCATCGGCACTTCGATCAAACCGTTGTTGACGACCTGCCCGGTTAGCGCGAAGACCTTGGTGCCTTTGCTGCTTTCTGTGCCAATCCCTGCATACCACTCACCGCCGTTACGGATAATCGGGGCGATGTTGCCGAAGGTCTCAACATTGTTGATCAAGGTCGAGTGGCCCCACAAACCGACCTCAGCCGGGTAAGGTGGGCGAGGGCGTGGGTTGCCACGTCCGCCTTCAACGGAGGCCATCAGGGCGGTTTCTTCGCCACAAACGAATGCCCCCGCCCCTAAACGCACCTCGATGGTGAAGCTGAAGGGTGTGCCGAGGATGTTGCTGCCCAGCAAGTTCATCTTGCGGGCCTGACGGATCGCTTTTTTCAGGCGGGTGATGGCCAGGGGGTATTCAGCGCGCACATAGATGTAGCCTGCATTCGCGCCAACAGCATAGGCCGCGATAGCCATACCTTCCAGCACGCGATGCGGATCACTCTCCAGGACACAGCGGTCCATGAAGGCACCCGGGTCACCCTCGTCTGCATTGCAGATGACGTACTTCTGACCGTCTTCAGATTTGTTGACGGTCATCCACTTGAGGCCAGTAGGGTAACCACCGCCACCGCGACCACGCAAGCCGCTGGCTGTGATCTCGTCAATGACCTGAGTCGGGGTTAGTTCGAGCAGGGCGGTAGCCAGGGCATCGTAGCCTTCAACGGCGACATACTCTTCAATCCGTTCGGGGTC
>JAADYZ010000311.1 GCA_010092775.1 Chloroflexota bacterium | reverse complement strand
GCCGGATGGTGTCGGCGTCGTTGGTCACGCGGCTCATCACGTCACCCATCTCGTTCTTGGCGTAGTAGCCCAGGGACAAGCTGTGCATGTGGCGGAATAAGTCCTGGCGCATCTTCCGCAGCACGTTCTCGCCTGCCCAGCGCATGCTGTAGAAGGCCAGTCCACTGGTTGCCGCACCCAGGATAAACAAGCCGATCAGGATCAAGGTCATCTGGCCGAGGCCTGCCAGCCGTGTTTCCAGGGTGGCATCCAGGCTGATCTCAGTGAACCAGCACAGGGCTGGATCGGTTGGGAAGAGGTAGCAGTCCACCGCCTGGCCAATAATCTGCGGCCCATAGATTTGCGTCCAGGTGGCCACCATAATGAACGCAAAGGCGAGCAGGAGGGCAAACCAGTAGCGTTGGAAGTATTGGCCGAAGCGACTCATGGTCTGGCCGAGTCGGGCCGGTTTCGATACTTCTTGTTCGAGTATGCGGCGATTGCCGTCAAGCATCATAAGGAGCTTCCTCCGCGTCTATTTGCCCGCCGCTTGGGGCAAGGCTGCATTCACTTCGACGTCTTCCACCAATTGGGAATTGTAGATTTCCGCATAGATTGGGCTGCGTTCAATCAGCTCGCTGTGAGTGCCCACAGCGGCCACCTGCCCCTTGTCGAGCACGATGATCTGATCGGCATTGAGCACTGTCGTGATGCGCTGGGCGATCACGAAGCTGGTTCGGCCCTGCATCAAGCGATCCAAGGCCTGTTGGATGTGATACTCCGTTTCCAGGTCCACGTTGCTGGTCGAGTCATCCAGGATCAACAGCTTCGGATCGAGGATGAGCGCGCGCGCAATGGCGACGCGCTGTTTCTGCCCGCCCGATAGAGTGGTGCCCCGCTCACCGACTTTGGTGTCGTAGCCATTCGGGAAGCTGGTAATGAAGTCATGGGCGGCGGCGGCCTGAGCGGCGGCTTCGATCTCGTCTTGGCTGGCATTTGGGCGACCGAAGGCGATGTTCTCGCGGATGGAAGCGTTGAAGAGGTTGGTCTCCTGCAACACAATGCCGATCTGGCTGCGCAGGGTATCCATCTTTAGGTCGCGCAGGTCATGCCCATCGATCAACACTGCCCCATCGGACACATCATAGAAGCGCGGAATCAAGTTGATAATGGTGGTCTTGCCACTGCCGGTCGCGCCAAGCAGGGCAATGGTCTGGCCCGGTTCAGCCCGAAAGCTGACATTGCTCAGGACGTCATCGCCCGAGTCGAAATAGCGGAAGCTCACCCCGCGGAACTCAACCTGCCCTTCAATGCTGGGCATGGCGATTGCGTCCGGTTTATCGCTGACGTCACTCTCGGCATCCAGGATGTCGAAGACGCGCTCAGCGGAGGCTGAAGCCTGGGCCATCAGGGTGATGATGAAGCCCAATTGGCCAATTGGGAAGAAGACGTAGAGCGTGTAAAGGCTAAAGGCTTGATAATCGCCTAAGGCCAAGGTGCCGCCCAGGATTTGATTGCCGCCGAAGTAGAGCAAGACCGCCTGGCCAACTTGCGCCACGAGGAAAATTGTCGGGAAGAGGAAGGCAAAGGTCATCCCGATGCGCAGACTGTGCTGGTACATGCGGTCGTTGGCGTTTTGGTACTTCTCTTGTTCCGAGCGCTCGCGAGTGAAGGCCTTGACCACCTTGATACCCGCCAAATTCTCTTGCAGGATGGTGTTCAACCGAGAGAGGCGGACCTGAAACTCGGCGAAGAGCGGCTGCGCCACCGCGCCGAAGACCATAAACAGCACCAGTGCAATCGGCAAGATGGGCAGGACGACCAAGGTCAAGCGGAAATTGATCAGCATCAGAATGATGAGCGCGCCAGCCAACAAGACGAAGGCCTGCACTGCTAGCACCAAACCTTGGGCGATGAACAACCTCAGTTTTTCGACATCATCGGTTGCTCGTACCATCAATTGACCGGTTTGGTGTTGATCGTAATAACTAAACGACAGCCGCTGTAGCTTGGTGAACACGTCGTTGCGGAAGTCGAAGGCGACACCCTGCGAGGTTGTCTCGGCCATGAAAGCCTGCACGAAGGAGAAGAGCGCGCGCATCACGGCGAAGGCGACAATCAGGATGGTAGCGTTGATAATCAGTTGTTCAGCATTGAAGGCGTTCGCGGTGACCTGCTCCAGGGTCAGTTCGGCGTCGGCTAGGGCGGCGCCCTGCTCGGCTTGGGGTAGGCTCAAAATCGAGTTGGCGCTGACACCACGTGTCACCGAGTTGATCATGTTCTGGATCATCAGGGGCACAGCCAACTGCGCAATCGTTGCGATGAACAAGGCCCCATAGGCCAGGATCGTTGATCGCTTGTGATTGCCCAAATAGCGGATGGCACGCCCCAAACTAGCCATGCCACCGCTGGGGCGGCGGGCTGCCTGTGCTTGCATAATGGTTTCCTCTCAGACCTATACCGATGTGGTACCTATCAAACTTAAATTCGCTCCGACCCTTTAGACTATAGTTTTCGCTCCGGGCCACTTCAACTAGACGAAGGGCTAGGCTTCGAGAAGCCTCGATTTTTAGGGTATCCTAAATATTATGCTGATGCTGTTAAGTCTCTGTTAAGCTTTCGAGCCTTCGCCTGATCCGCCTTTACAAAGCGATCACCCTAGGGTATTCTTTCGGGCGCCTAAGCTTTCAATAGATCGCAGTTTCACGGTTCACCCGCCACCTTTGGTGCCCCTAGCACCGATGTAAGGTCGTTTAGCAGTTGTGGCAAACGGGGAATCGTTTTTTAGTTCCCCACCAACGAGATAAACAAAGCAAGGGGAGCGGGTCCTGATCACCGCTTCAAGACATGGAGAAACCAACGTGCAGCGCCAGAACCATTTTCCGGCCCAATCACATAGCTCAATCAACTTCGTAGGTAGCCTCTTTGCAGGCCTGGCTATGCAGGCAGCGGCATGCCAGACGATTGATAGCTATCGCACAGCCGGCGAATGGGCCGCGCCCCGCCCAGATGGTTGCGAGTGTGACTCGCTCTCGAACCTGAGTAACAGGGGATGGGAACGGACCACGCGGCCTCCGGACAAGCCCGTGCCAGACAAGGCACTGAGCACCTGATCAGCGACGCAACAGCGCGCATCAGCGGTGCGCAGCGGGCTAGACCGGACCGGCAGACAGACCAGCAGGACAGCCGCCCTCCGGAACAGCCCACTGCGCACCGCTTTTTTTGTGCCCGGGCAGCGGACCGGAGGCGGATCGAAGGACAGGGCAGTGTATGACCGGCATACCACGACAACGGACTCTTCGTGATGGAATGGGTAGTGGGATTGCGTTGGAAGCATAGGCACACCGTCGTGGTCAGGTTCGACTCCTGACACTGCCTCTGAGGGATGACTCCGCAGAACTCCCTCAAATCAGGGTGAACGAAGGCTTAGGCACCTTTTCTCACCCGGCTGTAGGGTCGCCATGCACCCTAGAAAACGACTACGTAGGATCATCCTACGGCACCCATGCAGCCACTTTGCCCAACATCAGGTTGGGCTCCCATGCGGGAATGGTGTAAACGGCAACATGAGGGTCCTTGCTGCACGGACAGCAGACGCTTGCTCCTGGTTCAAGTCCGGGTTCCCGTACCTGGCAGATCATAGCGAAAGTGCAAGACAGATGGAAGACGTCGAAACACGCCAGTAGCTCAGTGGAAGAGCAGCGGACTGATAACCGCGTGTCGCAGGTTCGATTCCTGTCTGGCGTATTGTGTGTCAGTAGCTCAGTTGGTAGAGCAATCGCTTGTGGAGCGATCGGTCAACGGTTCGAGTCCGTTCTGACACCTTCGCCCTTGTAGCCCAATGGGTAGCGGCGGCTGATTTAAGGATCAGTAGATCAGCAGGGTGGGGGTTCGAATCCCTCCAGGGGCACAGACACCCGTCCCGGCTGGGGCGACATCGATATTGGCTCGTCGATGGTTCCGGTTCAATTCCGGAGCGGGAGGGTGGGTTACATGCCGGTAGCTCAGTGGCAAGAGCGCCTGTCTGAAAAACAGGAGGACACCAGTTCGATTCTGGTCCGGCATGCTAGATAAAGCGTCTGTAGCTCAGTGGTAGAGCAGAGGTATCATAAGCCTCAGGCCGAGGGTTCAATTCCCTCCAGGCGCAATCGCTGGCGCTGTCCTAAGGCGGCATCAGCCTGGTATTGGAACAACACAAGGAGACGCGACGATGAAGTTAGCAGAAGCATTGATCCAGCGCGCTGACCTCCAGCAGACCATCGCGCAGATGCGCAATCGGTTGGCTCAGAATGCCCGTGTGCAGGAGGGTGACGCGCCGAACGAAGATCCGCAGGAGCTTCTGGCCAGCATGCGTCGGGCGATTGCCGATTTGGTCAGCTTGATCCAACGTATCAATCGGACCAACATCCAGACCGCTTTCGATGAGACGCGCAGCATCACCGATGCCCTGGCCGAGCGCGACGCCCTGATGATGGAACGGCAGGCCTTGGCTGGCTTAGTGCAGGCGGCAGCGGTCCAGCAGAATCGCTACAGCCTCACCGAGATTCGCATGGTGCCAACGGTGGATGTGGCAGCGTTTCAGGCTGAGGTGGACGATCTCTCGCGGCGCTATCGTGAACTGGACACGCAGATTCAGGCCCTTAACTGGGCTACAGACCTTCTGGACTAGTCTGCGATGATGTAGGGGTACAACCTCTTGTGCCCCCTTGATCAAGATGCTAGCTGGCGATCAGGCCCAGCGTATAACGTGAGTTGGTAGTTGGACGCCATCGCAGCAGTCGAGGCGAGTGTGAAACTCTGGCTACAAGCCCCATGGACTGTTAATCCATCACAAGGTAGGGGGCCAGCCTTCACTTCACAGATCAGGCCCTGCACTGTGACAAGGGCATTGGGCAAAGTGACACCTTATCACCAGCACACTGATCGACTGTTTGTGAGCGTCTAACGAGGGTGGGTATGGGGACTCATGTTTGGCCGTGTGGCCGCCAGTCTGGCGGATAACGCGTCTCTCGGGGCGTCATACGGAGAGAGGAGGTGTAGGCCGTTGATGGGTAAGCGAGTGTATCGGTACCATGAAACGATCATACTGATCGACGAACCGATCAGTATGATCGACATCTTCAGTGCGTTCTGTTGGTAACCTGACCTAAAGGGTCAGAACGGCCTACCGGGGCGGCTGTCCGTAGGGGCAGCCGCCCTTTCTCGTTTGGATGATCAGGCCCCGGCTTCGGCCACCTGCGCGATGCGTTCCAACACGCCGGGCAGGGCCGCTGCGTAGCCCGGCCTGATCATCCGCGCGAACGGCCAGGCACTTGGCCCTTTATTAGCAGTCTACTACCGCGAAAGCACCTTGACGAAGTACATCCCCTCGGATTACGATGTGATCGCCTTACAACACGACACGGAAATCGAGGATAACGATTCCCTCGCCCTCATCCTTAGACGACCGTGGCACACGCTCAATCGTTCATAGCTAGACGGAGGTGAGAATGTCTCAACAGGTACAGAGTCGGCTTGGCAGGCTGCTCCTGCTGATGAGTCTTTGCGTCGTACTGCTCAGTGCATGTGCAAGTGAGCCAGAAGAAACGCCCACAGTGCTTGTGTTTGGTGCCTTTACCGGCCAGGATGCCGCCCGCTTTGCTGATGCCGTTCGCCCTTTTGAAGAAGAGACCGGCATCGATGTGATCTACGAAGGCTCGGAGAGCTTCGAAGGCCGTCTTCAGCAGCGTGTGGCTGAAGGCAACCCACCTGATGTGGCGGCCTTTCCGCAGCCCGGCTTGATGGCAGATTTCGTGGCGCGCGGAGAGATCGTCGCCTTATCGAGCTTCCTCAGCGATGCTCACTTTGAAGAGAACTACGACCAAAGCTGGCTCGACATGGCCACCATTGACGACGAAATCTATGGGGTCTGGCACCGTGCCAGCCTGAAGAGCCTGGTCTGGTATTCGGTCCCGGCCTTTGAAGCAGCAGCTTACAGCATCCCGACCACCTGGGCGGAGTTGCTTGCGTTGATGGATCAGATCGTAGCGGATGGCGGCACGCCCTGGTGTATCGGCATTGTCGATGGCGGGGCCACCGGTTGGGTGGCTACCGATTGGGTCGAAGACATCATGCTGCGCACCTCCCCGGTCGAGGCCTACGACGCCTGGACCAGCGGCGAGCTCCCCTTTGATTCGCCGGAAGTGCGGGAGGCAATCGACCTGATGTCGCAAATCTGGCTCGACGAGACCTATGTCTTCGGCGGGCGCTCCTATATCACCAGCACCACCTATTTCGAATCGCCCTTACAGATGTTCGACGAGGACCCTAACTGCTTGATGCATCGTCAGGCCAGTTTCATCACCACCTGGTTCCCAGAAGATTTCACCTTTGGTGAGGATGTCGGTGTCTTCTACTTCCCACCCATCGATCCCGCTTTGGGGCGTCCGGCTCTGGTGGCGGGTGATCTCTACGCCATGTTCAACGATCGGCCCGAGGTGCGCCAGTTGATGACCTATCTGAGCACTGCCGAATCGATGAGGCCCTGGGTAGAGAGCGGGGGTGCGCTCTCGCCGCACAGGGGCGCTAGCCTGGATTGGTACAGCGGAGCTGATCGCGCTTATGCAGCCATTCTGAGCCAGGCCACTGTGACCCGTTTTGACGGCTCCGACCTGATGCCTGGCGAGGTGGGCGCAGGCTCCTTCTGGGATGGCATGGTGAGCTACATCAACGGCGCGGACCTGGATCGCGTTCTGACGCGGATCGACGAGAGTTGGCCGCGCTAGCTAACACTGGGGAGCGCTGTCGGCGGGCGCTCCCATTTTGGGCTTCAACATGGGCGCATACACCGAAGCAATTCTACCTGAAGATTTGCCGAGTACTGGCCTATCGGGCTGGCCCTGGCGGCTGGCTCAGGCCATTTGGATAATCTTGGTTGTTGCGTCACTGGTCTGGTACGTGATCGCAGTGCCCAGCCTATTTGAGCTGCTCAGCACCCCGCGCTTCAACGAGGCCGAGTTGGTGATCGACTCGATCCGCGCGGAGGCCGCTATAATGCTCAGCGAGATCGGCTTGAGTGCCCAGCATTGCGCCGTATTCGTGATGGTGCTCAACAGCATTCCGATATTGATCGCCACAGGGTTAGCGCTGCTGCTCTTCTGGCGCAAGTCAGACGATTGGATGGTTCTAGCGGTCTCTGCCTTCATGGTGATGTATTCGGTACAAGCTCTTTCTGCCACACTAGAAATC
>JAADYZ010000310.1 GCA_010092775.1 Chloroflexota bacterium | reverse complement strand
CGGGAGAACCAACTTCCACTCATCGGGCCGGAGGTTTAGGAGTTTGTTAATCTGCTCACTCATGTAAGTTGATCCTCAACCTGGGGGATAGGTTTGAGTGCGCCACACAACCAGCTCGGTCAAAACTTCGGTGATTGTAGGCGATATTAGTTTTTGGGGCAAGTTGCAAAGCTAGTATAATGATGACATGCAGCTAACAAATGCCTTCCCACTTGCCCATATTGAGCCGAGCCTACGAGAACTACTCCCGGCTGACCTTTATGCCGCTGCATGGCTCGACCCATCGCCCGAAACTCTAACCGATGTCTTCCATCATCTGCGGACCCTGCGCTACATCCTCCAAGACTACGTCCCTCGGCAGGTGGCTCAAAGCCGACCCAAGCCAGGCCAGATCACCTATCAATGGCAAGAGGGTGCGTTCATCTTCACCGACCTGTCTGGCTTCACCCCATTAATGGAAGCGACAGCCCCGTTTGGGAAAGAGGGTGCGGTCACCCTGCACAACGTCTTGAATGGCTATTTCGCCTCAATGATCGAAATCATTAGCCTGTCTGGTGGCACCGTATTGGAGTTCACCGGAGACGCAATGCTGGCACTCTTCCGTGCCGGAGATTCCCAACGTAGTATGGAGATGGCCGTCCGAGCAGGGTTACGGATGCAGCGCTCGATGCAGGAGAACTTCGCGGAGATTGAGACGCCGGGCAGCACGCATACGCTGGCCATGCGGGTGGGCATTCATCCGGGTCGATTCTTCCGGGCCGACATTGGTACACCGCGTCGCATGGAGCATGTACTGCTGGGGCAGGCCGTGCGCAAAACCAAGCGGGCCGAGGCGGCGGGTGTCAAAGGGCGAGTCTGTGTGACGGAAGAAGGTTTCGCCCTGGCAGCAGAGCGCTTTCGCTTTGAGGACGGCGAACCAGGGCATAAGCTGGTGGTTGATGATTTCTCCGCCGATGAGTTGGGTGAATACGACATCACCATGAAGACGCGGCGACCGGGTGGTGCGGTCTTGTTTGATCGTAGTGTGGACGGGTTGGTGCATGAAATCGAGGATGCGTTGCAAAACTGCCAACCGCTGGCAAGCTATATGCCGCGCCCAATCTTAACCCTGCTGGTAGAGTCGGCTTCAGAACGCGCAGTCCCAGCGGAATTCATGGAGTCGACCGTGATGTTTGCCAACCTGGTCGGCTTGGCGGAAATCATCGACGAGGCCACGCCCGATGAAGAGCGCTCTCTGGTGTCGTTGTTCTCGCAAATCCTCACGCTGATCAACGCGGCGGTTGAAGCGCGGGGTGGCATCCTTAAACAGGTGACCTATCACCTATCCGGTTCGGACATCATGATCTTCTTTGGCGTTCCTACCGCGCATTCCAATGACTCGCTGCGCGCTGCTGAAGCCGCGCTGATTGTGCGAGACATTATCACCAACCTCAAAGTCACGACAGGTCAGGGGGAAGAGGTCGAACTTTCCTGCGAAATTGGATTGGCTCGGGGTCCGGTTTTCGCCGCCGAGGTCGGAGAACCACGCGGTCGGCGCGAATACAACATTCAAGGCGACACGGTGAACACAGCCGCCCGGCTGATGGTTAAAGCACCGAAAAACGAAATCTGGATGACCGAAGGCGTCTACGAAGACATTCAAGCCCACTTTGACTGCACAAACCTGGGCATTATTTCATTAAAGGGAAAATCGGCGACTAAGCCGATCTACCGTTTGAACCATCCCATTGAAGACTGAGGCAGTCAGCTCAGTCTAACTCTTTCTCCGCCTGAATAGACGAGCAAACAACCCAGTGATCCCGGTCGGTTCGTCTTCTTCTTGCGTTTTGGCCTCGCCACTCTCAGTGGCTTCTTGTGCCTTCACGTTAGGAGCAGACTTGGGCGAGGGCTGCGATTTTGAGCTGCGCCCAGAGCGGTCGCTGCTGTCTACGGTGTCCCACAGGGCTTCCATCGTACTGTGCTGACGATCACGTTGCGGACCACTGCGCGAAATGTCGCTGCCGGTCTTGCGGCCCATACGCACTCTGAACGTGATTCCCTCGTCGGTTTCCACTTTTTCTAACCAGTTGATGTCGACCAGATTGACCAGCGCCTCCTCTAGTTCCTCAGGGGTGGGGCGCTTTTCTTCAGGCAGCATATCCTGAATCGCCTGATCGAGTTCTTCGCGAGTCACCTCACGCTTACGCATCATGATGCGCGTCACCCGACGCATGGGCGCTGGGAGCGCCATCATATCAAGTGTTGAGAAACCCTGGCCTTCTTCCTGCTCACTGTTGTTCAAGTAATCTCTCCACATAAATCCCTCGCAGAATACATCATAGGAGGACCGGCCATGGGCAGGCGAACACCCGTTGAGGTCATCCCTAACCCTGCTAATCTAAACTCTAAGGTACCACGAACTGCTGAGAACGTCATAAATCCAGATCCAAAGTCAGCAGCTTGACCGGCTTGCCAACGAAAGCGCGGACGTAGCGCTCTGTGATCTCTGGTGTCTCGAATTGGGGCCAGTGTCCGGCGTTAGGGATGATCCGCAGGTCGGCATCTGGCCACTGCCGCGCCACGGCACTCGCATCACGCAGAGGCACGGTATTGTCCTCCATGCCCCAGATAACCAGCGCGGGGGGCTTGACCTCATCCAGTTGTTCACGCAGATCGTTGTTGCGCATCGCCCGGAAGCACTCGGCCCGCACGCGACCTTGATCTCTGCGACGCGTATCCGAACGGATCTTTTCGTAGTCTTGCATGGTAATGCCGGTTTGATCGGCGAAGAGGGTCGGGCGCAACAAACGGTCGGTTATGCCAACCATCGGCTCGAACACACTGATGATGCTAGAGATCACAGGGAAGCGCTCTAAAAACACGAAGGGTGACAGGGTGACGTTGATTTGCCAAGAGAGAATCCCACTGACTGTTGGGCACAGCAAAATCATCCGCTCGACCAAGTCCGGGTACTTGAGCGCCAACGTAATGCTAGTCATGCCACCCATTGAATGCCCTACAAGAATGGCCGGGCGGCTGGTTTCCTGCCGGATCAACCCGGCGATCAAATCGGCGTAGGATTCAATCGTCACCGGATCGGGCAAGGCAGGTGACTCACCGTAACCGGGCAGATCGACAGCCAGGCAGCGATAGCGCTGACTGAGATAGGGAATAAGTGGAGAGACTGCAAACCACGAGCTTGACCAGCCGTGGATCATAATTGCAAGGTTCCGGCCACTGCCTTCTTCATGGGCGAAGATTTTTTGCCCATCAACCTCAAAAAACGGCATGTCCCATTCTCCTGAGTGGTTGTGGTAGTGCAGACTAGGCTGCGAGTGGCTCGAATTTAAGTATAAGCGCCACTGAGGTGGTTTGCCAAGCACTACCCCAAATGGTAAGATTTGGCCCACTTCAGCCCCCGTAGCTCAATGGACAGAGTGATGGTCTTCGAAACCAGAGGTTGCAGGTTCGAGTCCTGCCGGGGGCACCTCCTCTCCAGCCTAGAGATGTGCCATGCACAGCCTACCCGATGACCTGCTGACCCCCTTTCAACACATTGGGCGCGATATGTTCGTGACCGGTCTGACCACTTCGCATGGCGGCAACATGAGCGTGCGACAGGGTGAGCGCATCTTGATTAAGCGCAGCGGGGCACAATTGGGCCGTCTGACAGGTGATGTCTTGGTGTGGGTCTGCGTGACGGAAGGAGCAGACGACGATCCGCGTGCTAGCTCCGACTTGATTGTGCATCGAGCCGTATACAAAGCGACATCCGCGCAGGCGGTGATCCATGCACATCTTCGCACAGCCACAGCGCTCAGCCTGTCACGCGAGGTCATCAGCCCAATTGATGTGACCGGGCCGCTGATGGTCGGCGATGTTCCCGTCATCGATACGGTTTATCCGGCCACGCCAGCCGTCGCTGATGTCATCGGGCAAGCCTTACAAGGCCAGCCCATCGTGATGCTGCGCGGCCACGGATGTGTTTCCACTGGTGAATCGCTCGAAGACGCCTACAAGCGGCTGGCCGTTTTGGAAGAAGTGAGCGACATTATCCTGCGCGCCCATCTGATTTCCCTGGGCATCAGCAGCCCGTTGTGATTCAATAGGTCAACCGCTAAACTGAACACTAGCTAATGTCCAAAATAGAGGATGCCATGTTTGACCAGAACCGACGCAAGTTAGAAGATGAAATGAAGTCTGCGGGTCGTCTGCCACCTGGCCAATCGCTGACCCTGCGCTTTCCGGTCTTGCACTATGGGCCGACCGCCAGGCTTGATAAAGAAACCTGGTCCCTACGGGTCTTTGGCTTGGTCGGTGAAGAAAAGGTCTTCACCTTCCACGACCTTGAAGCCCTGCCGACCACCAAGGTCGTGGCCGACATTCACTGTGTGACCCGTTGGAGCAAATTCGATACTGCTTGGGAAGGCGTCTTGTTCCGTGACTTTCTGGAGCAACTCGATGTGCAGCCTGAAGCGAAGTACGTGATTGCTCACGCGGCACACGGCTTTACCACGAACCTGCCCCTAGAAGTCATGTTGGATGACGACGTGCTGATCGCCTACAAATACGATGACCAGCCGCTCGACATCGAGCACGGCTTCCCGGTGCGCACGCTTGTACCCAAGAAATACTTCTGGAAGAGTGCCAAATGGCTGACGGGGCTGGAATTTGCGGATCGCGATCGCCTGGGATTCTGGGAGCAGGCCGGTTATCACAATGAGGCTGACCCCTTCAAGGAGCAGCGTTTCGCCGGTCGCGGCGCATTTTAGTCGCCTATCACAGCAAGTTTATGACCAACGGTCGGATGCACATCCGACCGTTTTGATTCAGGAGTTAGTCGAGTGGCTGGGACTCCGGGACAGGCTGTTCAAGATCGCCTCGACCTGCCTGCGCAGCAAAGAGTCGGTTTGCATCAGATCGTTGACCCGCTCGATACTGTAGAGTACGGTGCTGTGATTGCGCCCGCCCAGGGTGTCACCGATCTCGTTAAGCGGAATGTCTGCTTCCTCACGGGCGATATAGGAGACGACCTGCCGAGCCGTCGAGACTTCGCGTGAACGG
>JAADYZ010000309.1 GCA_010092775.1 Chloroflexota bacterium | reverse complement strand
GGTGGAAATCTACACCGATCCGCAGTGGTCGCCCAGCGGTGACTATCTTCTGACGCGCATCGAATACTTCGAAGGGCATAGCTGGGCAGTTGTTCCCGTGACGCAATCAGGTTTTCCGACCCGTCCCGTTTTGCTCGATGCCTTTGGCGCCGAAGCACAATGGACGCCTGATAACCGCGTATTGATCAGCAGCCGGGGGGGCAGTCAGTCGCCACGCGCTGAGGCCGCCGTGATTAGCCTGGCCGACGCACCTGACGACGGTTGGACCACCCTCCCCGACGCGCTCATCTTGGAGCAGCAAACGATCCTCCAGAGACCGGTGGCCGACGCCGTGGTGCGCGGCGGCGATCAGTTTGATCTGCTGCTGCTGCCCGATCCTTTTGGCCTGGGGCCGACCAGCCTACAGATTGTTAGTGCTGGGTTCTCCGGTGACCTACTGCCCGTCTCGCGCGCTTTCGTGTTGGATCAACCGCAGCTCGGCCCGGATGGCACCTTCGTGGCTGGGTTGAGCGATCTGCAGTTCGATGAGTTCGGCAGTTTCAATGGTGGTCGATTGACCTTGTTCGATATTGGCAGCAATCGCTACAGCATCATTGAAGGCGTGACCAATGTGCGTGACCTGATCTGGGGGCGCTAAGGGTGCCGAGGACTCAAGTCCCTGGCTACTGCTGAGAAGCGCCCTGTCTGGGCTGACCCTTTGCAGTTGTCGCAAGTAACATTTTGGTTGGTCGGCGCGTCTGCGGATTAGATTGATGCTCAGTTAGCGCCTTGAGGAGTGCCCATCATGGTGATTACATTCACACCGGACCAGAAACCAGTTGACATTCAAGACAACTACACCCGCGACGATCTGATCGCCGCGAGCAATGAGTCAATTGATTATTTGTTGAATTTGATTCGCGATCTGCCGGACAGCTACGTGACCTTTCAGCCAGAAGACCCGGAGGCCCATGACGCCGCTGCCGCGACCGAAGGCGAGGTCAACATGGCCTGGACCCTCGGCCACGTCATCGCGCATATTACCGCCAGCAGCGAAGAAGATGCCGCCCTCGGGGCAGCACTAGCACGTGGCGTGGAGGTGAAGTGGCGCAGCCGCTACGAAACGCCTTGGGAAGAACTGACCACGATTGAGCAGTTGATCCAACGCCTGGAAGAGAGCCGCCGTATTCGCCTGGCCTATCTGGATGCCTGGCCGGATCAGCCCAAGCTGGAGACTGCCGTCCACAAGTCGATCCAGAAGAGATGGGGGCCGATGAACGCGGTTGGCTACACTCTGCTGGGCCTGGGTCATGAGATCGGCCACTATGGCCAGCTTGAGGAAATCATTGCCCAGGCTCGTGCAGCATTGGGCTAGGCCGGACTGGCGGGGTGGGGCGCAAGCTTGAGACGTCCCACCCCTTCTGGCAAGGATAGTATCACTTGACTCATTATCGCGAGATCACCCTTTGCGCCCTGATCGTGCTGCTGTTGGCCGCCTGCGGGCCAGCCACCCCCGACCCGACGGCCACCGCAGACGCCAGCGTCGTTCGCATCACAGCGACCTTGGACAGTGAGATCGCCATCACCGATACACCCGTCCCGGAGGCGACAGCGACTCCTGAACCCGACGCGCCACGAGCGCCAGATCCGCTGGTCCTCTACGATTTTGAGGAAGGCGGCGGCGCATCGATCACAGATCGGACGGGCGGTGGGCTGGATATGATCGTTGCCACGCTCGATACGGTGACCTGGGTGGAGGGCGGCTTGCGGATTGACCTGCCCACGCTGATCGCGTCGATCAATACGGCGGGTGATCTCACGGCAGCGCTGCAAGCCAGCGGGCAGATCAGCATTGAAGCCTGGATTGAACCGGCCAACACCACGCAGAGCGGCCCGGCCCGGATCGTCACCCTGTCTGGCGATCGCAATAACCGCAATCTGACGCTGGGTCAGGGTGTGCACAACAGCGACGGCGACTTCTTCGAGGTGCGCTTGCGGACCTCCGCGACGGATGACAACGGTCGACCCTCGCTGCTCTCCGAGTCGGGTACGCTCAGCGCGACGTTGATGTATGTGGTCTACACCTTTGACGGCGTAAGCGCTCGCCTGTATGTGGACGGCGAGGAGATCGTCAGCGGAAGCGAAATGGCCGGAGACTTCTCCAATTGGAATGCCGACTATCGCCTGGCGCTAGGCGACGAATTCACCCAGGATCGTGCCTGGCTGGGCACGTACTATCACGTCGCGCTTTATAATGAAGCGCTCAGCCCGGACCTCATTAATAGCCGCTTTGAGGCAGGCTCGCCCTAAGCCGCGACGATTGCTCCTCTGACTGCCCCATTTGGCTGCCGGGTCCATCGCCAGGTTGTCCGCCGCAATGCCAATAGCTACAGGGTTTCGCGCTTCTGACGGCTGCTCTTCCGGTCTGTTCTGCTCGACTGCCATGATGTGTCTCGTTTCTTCCAGATGGGCGAGCCAAACCTCGCGCGAAGCCGAAGGCCGCTGCAATGCCTGAGTCCGCATCAGTACATGAAGTAGATGTGATAATCTCCCCTGTGATCTGCTAGACTCCTGACTACCCATTTACTTTGAGAGGGAGAGACCATGACACTCATCCAAATCCTTCAGATCATCGCTTGTGTTGGCACAGCCCTTGTTGGGCTGATCGCCATTGCCGCGCCAACATCGATCGCTGGCTTCACCGGCTTAGAGGCCACCAGCCCGCGCGCCACCACCGAGCTTCGTTCGGGGCTGGGCGGATTCTACCTAGCGCTAGGTGTCATCCCCCTGGTTTTGAGTGAACCCGCCGCCTTCACCATGCTCGGTATCACCTATCTGGTTGTCGCGGTGGTCCGTACCGTGAGCATGTTCGTGGATGGCTCCGTTGAGCAAAGCAACATCATCAGCATTGTCAGCGAAATCGTTCTCGGTGTGATCCTGCTGCTGTGAGGCGGTTTGGCGGGGCGCAATTGCACGGTGTGAGATTGGGAGCCCTGGGCGCGTCTATGGGGGGATTGCCACCAACCTTCATTATATAAGGAGCATTGATACCGTGCCTATGACGCGGCTACCCACTGGACTACTGATGATCGTGACGGCGTTGATCGTGGCGGCTTGTGCGCCAGCCCCACCGCCGCCGGAGCCAGCTTTGCCACTCCTGCCTACAATCGAAGACGATGAAGAGAAGGACGCTCGCATCGAGGCGGCCCTGGAGGGTGAGGGCCCGCTGACCGACCAACAAGCGATCGACCTGATGTACATCCTGAGCGACGAATCGATCACGGTCGCGCAGCGCGCCACAGACCGCATCGTGGCGGCGGAAGACGAACGCTTCATCGCTGTCTACATTGAATTGATGCGCGGCGACGAAATCGTGATCACCGGGTTTCGCTCGCCCAACTCGCGGGTGCCACCGCTGCAAGCATTGAGTGGTCAGGAATTCGGGCCGAACTGGGCTGAGTGGCTGACCTGGTATGGTGGCACCGAGCTTGCGCCGCCGCCGGGCTTCCTGACCTGGAAAGGTCGCTTGCTGGGCCGGATTGATTCGGGCTTCCGCACCTTCATCGCTGATGATCGTGCGGCGTCCGAGGACCTGCGCCCGGAAGAAATCGTGTGGGGTGGGGTGCGCGTGGATGGCATCCCATCGCTGGATGACCCCGCACATCTGTTGCCCGATGAGGCTGAGTACATCACGCCAGATGAGCCGGTCTTTGGTCTGTTCATCAACGGGGAGGCCCGCGCCTACCCGCTGCGCATCATGGATTGGCACGAGATGTCCAACGATACGATCGGTGGGGTGCCGATTGCCCTGGCCTACTGCACGCTTTGTGGCTCGGCCATTGCCTATGACCGGCGCGCCTCGGACGGAAACACCTACACCTTCGGATCATCCGGCTTGCTCTACCGCAGTAACAAGCTGATGTACGATCGAGAGACTAACACTCTGTGGAATCATCTGACGGGTGAGCCGGTACTAGGGCCACTGGTGGGGACCGGCGTTGAGATGGACATCTGGCCGGTGGTGCTGACCAGTTGGGCCGAGTGGTTGGAGCGCCATCCCGATACGCTGGTGCTCAATCGCGATACGGGTTTCAGCCGTCCTTATGAGCTAGGTGCTGCCTATGCGGGCTACTTCTCCTTTGAGGGCATCTGGTTCCCGGTGGCCCAGCGTAACAGCATCCTGGAGGATAAGGATCAGATCTTCGTGCTGCGCGCCGATGAATCACCCAAGGCCTATCCGCTGGAAACGCTGCGTGATGAGCAGGTGGTGAATGACGAAGTGGGCGGGGTCGAGGTGGTGCTGGTGGCTGCTCGCCCCGAAATCCTGGTGGATGGCGTCAGCCAGCGCTCAGGCCCGGCCACGTATTCGGCGGGCAGCGAAGTCCGCGCCTATGCCCGCGATGGCCGCAGCTTCAGCCTGGGCGATGACCCAGACACGCTGATCGATGAGAATGGCGATGCCTGGCAGGTCACCGATTCCGCGCTCGTCGGGCCAGATGGGACCGAGCTGGAGCGCCAGAGCGGCCACCTGGCCTATTGGTTTGGCTTCTTTGCCTTCTTCCCCACCGCGCCTGTTTATGGTTTTGAGTAGAGTCCGCCCCATCTTTCATTCTGGCAGGCGATCCTT
>JAADYZ010000308.1 GCA_010092775.1 Chloroflexota bacterium | reverse complement strand
GGCCAAGAATGGCCGCAATGTCACCCGCATGAAGCTCTTCAACGTCCTCGCGACGGTCAGCGAACATGCGGACCATTCGACCGATACGCTCCTTGCGGCGCTCTTTGCTGTAGTTGATCAGCGTTTCACCGGTCTTCAACACACCAGAGTAGACGCGCACGTAGGCTAGGCGGCCAACGAAGGGATCGGTGACGATCTTGAAGATCAGAGCAGCCAGGGGTTCATCGTCACTTGATTCGCGGATGATCGGTGTCTCTTCGTCGGCTGGGTCCAGGCCCTTAACAGGCGGAACATCCAACGGCGACGGGAGATAGTCCACAATCGCGTCAAGCAGCGGCTGAACACCCTTGTTCTTTAGGGCTGATCCGCATAGGACGGGCTGTGCCAAACCGGTCAGAGTCGCCGTCCGCAGCGCCGTCTTGATCTCATCGATGGTCAGCTCTTCTTCCATCAAGTATTTTTCCATCAGCGTGTCGTCAGTCTCGACGATGCTTTCGACGATATTCTGATGGGCGAGCTGGGCCTCTTCGAGCATATCGTCTGGAATATCCACGATGGTTGGCTCGGCACCGAGCTTGTCGGTCCAACTGACGGCTTTCATTTCCAACAGGTCGATCACGCCCTTGAACAGATCTTCTTCGCCCCAAGGAAGCTGGATCGGAATCGGGTTGGCACCCAAACGCTCGCGGATCATATCCACGACGCGCACAAAGCTCGCACCGCTGCGGTCCATCTTGTTGACGAAGCAGATACGGGGCACGTTGTAGCGATTGGCTTGACGCCACACCGTCTCCGATTGTGGTTCAACTCCGGCGACGGCGTCGAAGACAACGACACCACCGTCTAGCACACGCAGACTGCGCTGCACTTCTGCAGTGAAGTCAATGTGGCCTGGGGTATCAATCAAGTTGATCGTGTGATCATCCCACGAGCAAGTGATCGCTGCGGCGGCAATCGTGATACCGCGCTCGCGTTCCTGCTCCATAAAGTCGGTTGTCGCAGCACCGTCGTGGACTTCACCCATCCGATGAATCATGCCTGTGTAATACAGGATGCGCTCGGTGGTGGTTGTTTTGCCCGCGTCGATGTGGGCAATAATCCCGATGTTACGAAGTTTTTCTAGCCGTCTTGCGCCATTCTTTTTGGCAGCCATAGTTTTAAGCCATTCTCCCAGGGTTGAACAAAGCTAACACAAAGGTAGAGCAACCCCGACCGTGAGACCTACCAGCGGAAGTGTGCGAAGGTCCGGTTGGCCTCGGCCATCTTGTGCACTTCCTCACGCCGTTTGACGGCGTTGCCCTGCTTGTTGGAAGCGTCCATGACTTCGTTGGCCAGCTTAGAGACCATCCCACGCCCACCTCGATTGCGGGCTGCTTGCAGCAGCCAGCGCATCGCCAGTGAGGTCGCCCGATGCGGGTCCGGTTCGATCGGAACCTGATACGTTGAGCCGCCGACGCGGCGTGGACGCACTTCGATTTTTGGCGTGACGTTGGCCAGCGCCTGCTCGAAAATCTCATCCCCACCTCGACCGGTGCGCTCCTCGATGATGCTCAAGGCATCGTACATGATGCGGCGTGCGGTACTCTTCTTGCCGCCGTACATCATACGATTGATGAACATCTCAATGTGGACGTTGTCGTACCGAGGATCGGGATCAACAACGCGCTTCGGCGGACTATTGCGACGTGGCATAACTCAATCTTCCCTTCGCCGGTTGATCCAGCTTGACCGGACTAACACCCTCTACGTTACTTCTTCTTGGTGCCATACTTGCTGCGGCTCTGTGCGCGTTCATTGACGCCTGTGGCGTCGAGCGTGCCACGCACGATGTGGTAGCGCACACCAGGTAGGTCACGCACCTTGCCACCACGCACTAGCACCACTGAGTGTTCCTGCAGTTGGTGGCCTTCACCTGGAATGTAGGCCGTCACCTCGATGTTATTCGACAGACGGACACGGGCAATCTTGCGAAGCGCAGAGTTTGGCTTTTTGGGTGTCATTGTGGTGACACGCGTGCACACACCGCGCTTCTGCGGCGAGCCCTTTTTGTCTTCATAGCGACGCTGCCGAAAGGCGTTGTAGCGATATTGAAGGGCCGGGCTCTTGCTCTTCTTCTTTTTTGCTTTGCGGCCCTTGCGGACCAACTGGTTAATGGTCGGCACCTTATGTCTCCTGGCTTCCCATTGACTGTTTCATTCTCGCTTCGGCTCTAGACAACTGAAACGGGCGCATCCCTTAAATGAGCGTCACGCCCGTGTATTTCGCAATCAACAAGGTCACCCCACATGCTGATGACCCATTTTGTTGCTGTTTATCAAATTCGGGGGCATTGGCTCCCTTGGGGGGGCTTACCGCCGGACCGAAAACGCCAAATCGAGCCTGCTTATTCTAGCGAAGGCCCTATGCCTTGTCAATACCAGTTTGAAACGAATCTGTAGGGTAAGCGGAGGTATCGCGGCTTTGTTGAGGGCTTGCGTCTCGAAGAAGTCTTCGGAGACGACTCAACGGCGTGACTTCTGATCCTTGGCATAGCGCTCGGAGAGGCGGCGCAGGGCAACACCGACAGCGGTGCGCACCTGCTTATCCGGATCAGACGCCAACGCGCTGATCGCCTCGAAGGTGTCGGTGGCGCCGATTTGCTCCAGCGCGACCACAGCATTCAGGCGCACTTTGGCTGAGATGTCGCTAAGGGCAGAGACCAAGGCATCTTGCGCAGTGCGATCTCCGATCTGACCGAGCGCCCAGGCGGCACTCCAACGTACTTTAGCCTCTTCGTCATTCAGGGCGGTAGTTAATGAAGCGACTGCTGCCTGGTCCCCAATCAAACCCAGGGAGGCTGCCGCATTCCAGCGAACGGTTTCGTGGTCACTCAGCAGATGATCGGCCAGGGTCGGTACGGCATCTCCATCGCGTAGTGCGCCCAAAACCTTGGCCACACTGGCCCGCACGATTTTATCTCGGTCGTCCATCAGGGCGCGGATGGCGGGGCAAGCGCGCTGGTCTGCGAGGTCACCCAAGGCGGCGACCGCCCCGCCTCGGACCCCGCTGTTGGAGTCTCCTAGGGCGGTGACAAGGGCATCCAGGACCTGATCCGTTAAGCGGTGGTCTCCGGCGGCAATTCGGCCCAGTGCGCCAGCGGCGTGCCAACGAGCACGTCGATAGGGATCGGCGGCCAGAATGGCCTTCAGCCGGTCGATAGCACGGGCATCACCGATTCGCCCAAGCGCCTGCGTGGTGAACTCCCGCACATTGTCGTTGTCATCATCCAACAAGGTGATGAGCTGATCAACCGCAGCGGGGTCACCTAATTCTCCGAGCGCCCAGGCGGCCCCAAGCCGCACTAACGGATCGCGATGATGGAGGGAGTCCAGCAGAATATGGTAGGCGGGGTCACCGATCAAAGCGAGTGACCGTGCCGCCATCCGCTGCACCTTCGTGTCTTCATCCTGGAGCATAGATAGTAGAGTGGTGATCGCGCTTGGGTCGCCGATGCGCCCCATCGTCTTGGCGGCATTTTCGCGAACCAGTGGGTTTTCATGATTGATCGCGTCAACGAGCTTCGGCAGGGCGCGTTTTTCCATGCGCAACAGTGCCTCGCTGGCCCGGCGCCGGACATGTGAATTGTCTGATCCCATCTTCTCGACGAGCGGTTCAACCACAAAATCATCTAGATCGGCCAACATCGCCACCGACCGCCGCCAAACCGCATAGGAGCGTGCCACAAGAGCGTCCATCAATCCAGGGAGGACCTCCGGTGTGCCGATTCGGCCTAATGCCTCTACGGCGACTACTCGGAGACCCTGTTCGGTTTCATCGGTTGCCCCCTCCCCCGCAACGATCTGCTCCAGTAAGGGAATGACGCGGGGATCGCCGGTCCAGCCCAGGGCACGGATCGCGTCAGCGCGGCTGCGTTCGTCGCCTTCGAATACGGCCTGCATGCCATAGTCGAGTAGAAAGTGGTCGCGCAATAGCAGATGGATAAACTGAAAGCGCTGGGAATCCTCCCGACGCAGAATGTTCATCCGAAGCATTTGGTCGGCGAAATCATCCAGGCGGGTCCCGACGACTTGATACAGGGACGATCGATCCAGGCGGGTGGCAAAACCCCGCCTACCAGCAATGGCAATCATTGTTTTGCCAAGAATGCGATAGGTCTCTTCGATGCTGAAGGGTAGGCCTGCACGCGTCTTCTGATTCTCATGCTCGAAGCGGCGATGGATATAAGTCCGGAAGATGTGATCGCGCAAAGCCGTCGGGCTATGGCGCAAATCGCGCAGCTCTTGTGTCTGTGCGCCTACCCCGCTGTAGGCGTAGGTCTGTCTCTTATACACATCT
>JAADYZ010000034.1 GCA_010092775.1 Chloroflexota bacterium | reverse complement strand
GATTTGGTACGAAGGCATATTGTCTTGAACGTTTCTCACTACATGGAGATAGAACGATGCCACACGCACTGATCATCGACGACCAACAGTCCAACATTGACGCCCTAGGGGTGCTGCTCCAGCGAGAAGGGGTCACTTATACGACGCTGTTGTCCCCCTATCACCTTGACGCGGTTCTGGGCGACCTCGAAGCCGTTGACCTGGTCTTCTTGGACCTCGAATTTCCAAACTATGATGGCTTCTTGTTGGTCGATGAACTGCGCCGGTATCCTGCGCTGAACGCCGCGCCAATCATTGCTTATACTGTACACACCAGCGAAATCGTGCGGGCGCAAGAAGCAGGTTTTGATGGCTTCATCGGCAAGCCTCTATCTGTACGCGAGTTTCCGGAGCAGTTGCAGCAGCTTCTTAACGGCGACCCGGTGTGGTACCTGCCAGACTAGCGCTTAGTCGTCGCCCGGCAAAGCGGCAGGGACGATATAGCCAGCCTCATTGACAGCAACCGTCTTGGCCCATTCCTCAAAAGCGGTGCGCCAATCTGGCTCGGTTAGTTTGAGGGCCTGGTCCAGGTCGGCGCGACCGGATAGAGTCGTGCCATCCGGGAGGGTTGCACCTTCTAGCGTGCCAGGTTGATCGACGAAACTAGCTCTGAGTTGATCAACTGAGGCGCGCCGCGCACCCTTGAGATTGGCGCCACGTAGATTGGCGCCTTCCAAGCTGCTTTGGCGCAGGTCAGCGCCGCGTAGGTCGGCTTTGCGGAGGTTTGCCCCAGCCAGGTTGGCCCAATAGACATTGGCATCGCGCAAGTCAGCCCCTTCCAGGGAGGCCCTGGCCAGGTCCGCTTCTTGCAGCACTGCGTTCCGCAGGGTGGCCTCCAGCAGTTGGCTTCCACTGAGATCGGCCCACCGTAAATTGGCGTCCGTCAGAACTGCGTGGCTCAAATCCGCGCCACTGAGGCTGGCCGTCTGAAGGGTTGCGCTGCGGAGGCTGGCCCGGCGCAGCACCGCTTGCCCCAGGTTGCTATCCTGAAGCCAGGCTTCATCCAGCAGCGCGCCATCCAGCCGAGCCGCCTGTAGATTGGCGCCTTCGAAGCGAGCACCCGTCAAATCGGCCTGGCGCAGGTCAGCTTCCTGAAGGTCGGCCTCATCGAAGAGCGCCTCGCGTAGGCGGGCTTCGGCCAGCGCGCTGCCCTTCAAACTGGCACCCGTCAAATTCGCGCCGGTCAGGCTGCCATCGCGCAGCCAGCCTTGCGCTCCCAACTGACGCACCGCTTCCACCGCCGCTTGATAGGCTGGACTTCCCATCTGTAGTGTTAAGCGACGCTTATCGGCCTCGGTCTCGGCGCGGACCTGCTGATCCCATTGACGCTCCAAGAAGTGCGTGATCTGCTGACGTGTCTCCTCCGCAACGTGCTGCTGCTGCTCGGCAAGCTGCGCTTTGATCTGCGTCAGGAAGGCACGGTTGCGGCTGGCCTCTCTCGCGCCGACAATGCCTTCGATCAACAAGAACGTGAAGAAAGCGCCGAACAGCTCGGTGCCGAAGTTCTGCCAGAAGCCCTCCCACCAGGCGTTGAACACCATCGGATCGAAGCTGCTGGGCAGCAGTGTGAAGCCATAAGAGGCCCGCGTCACAACCAGCGCGAAGACCAGCAGAATGCCCAGAACAGCCAGGTTACTCACCCGCTGCCCAACCCACTCCAGTACAGCATCGAAGCCTTCAGACAGCCTATCCATAACATCCCCTCTGTTTGACAGTTGAACCTGCGCTAGGCTAGCACAGAAGCGCCGCTCCTGACCACTTATTATCTTGGGTATAATGGAGGAGAAGCGATCGAGCGACCCCCTATGGATTCCGTACCGGCGCAGCTAGTTGACCAACCGCAACCTGTCATATTGACCGCGCAAGACGGAGGCAGATGAACGATGACGGCGAATACACAAGCGACTTGCGCCCCGGCCTGACCATCAATGTGGCGCTGCTGTGGCGCGACGAAAAGCCCAATTCCTTCCAGATTGGGCAGGCGGTCCAAGACATGCCCGCTGAAGACTAGAGGAGCAGAAGACAATGGGTTACGAAATCGACCACATTCTAATCATGGCGGATCGCGACGCGCCACAGGCGGACCGTTTAGTCGAGCTGGGTTTCAGCGAGGGCGCGCCGAATACGCATCCGGGCCAGGGCACGGCCAACCGGCGCTTCTTTTTCAGCAACTTTATGCTGGAGTTCAACTTCGTCGTGGATGAAGACGAGGCTAGCAGTGACCTGACGGCGCCCACCTACTTGCTAGAGCGCTGGCAGGGCCGGAATGGCAGTGGATCGCCTTTCGGAATCTGCCTGCGCCCTGACGCTGATGGCGCTCAAGCGCCTCCCTTCTCCACCTGGCCATATCAACCGAGCTACCTTCCAGCAGGCAAGCCGATCGATATGGCGCACAACGCTGCTAAGCTGGACGAACCCCTGCTCTTCTACGTAGGTTGGATTAGCGCAGCACCAATCAACCTGACCAAGGCCGAACAGCCGATTGAGCATCCCAATGGTGCAAGCCAATTGACAGCAGTCGAGTTGGTGATGCCACTCGAAAACCACTCAGCCGAGCTGCAATCATTCTTCGATCTGGACCTGGTTCATCTCCTGCCAGCCGAGCAGCACCACCTGTCCATCATCTTCGATGAGGGCCGCCAAGGTCAGTCCCATTACCTCGACCCACAGATTCCGCTCAGGCTGCGCTGGTAGATCAGCAGGCGCTGTGTTCAGATGGTTGATCGCGTATCTATTTGTCGTAATATCCGCTCTCAAGGAGAAACCTGATGATCAGTCCATTGTTGACCAACAAATTAGCCCATACCTACTCCATCGTTGCTCGTGACCCCCACACCGGGCAGTTGGGGGTGGCGGTGCAATCGCACTGGTTTTCGGTTGGGAGCGTGGTGCCCTGGGCAGAGCCGGGCGTTGGTGCGGTGGCCACCCAAGCGCTGGTCGAAGTCAGTTTTGGGCCGCGTGGTCTTGATCTGCTGCGCCAGGGCAAAACGGCGCAAGAGGCCCTGCAAGCCCTCATCGACAGCGACGAGAACCAGAACATCCGGCAGGTGGCCATTGTCGATGTGCAGGGCAATGTCGCCACCCATACAGGCGAGCGCTGCATTCCGATGGCCGGGCACAGCAGCGGCGAGGGCTTCTCAGCCCAGGCCAACATGATGCTCAACGATACGGTTTGGGGGGCAATGGCGGAGGCCCATCAGACGCACAGCGATCTCCCGCTGGCCGAACGATTGATCGAGGCGCTTAAGGCAGCAGAAGCGGCGGGTGGCGATATTCGCGGGCGACAGTCGGCGGCGCTGTTGGTAGTCACGGCGAAGCCCAGTGGCAAGCCCTGGGAAGATCGGCTGTTTGATCTGCGAGTGGAGGATCACACCGATCCGGTCACGGAATTGGGGCGGCTGCTCAAGGTGGCCCGCGCCTACGATCACATGAATCAGGGTGACCAGGCGATTGAGGACGGCGATACAGATGCTGCCTTCCGCGAGTACACCACCGCCGCTCAGATGTTCCCTGAGAACGCCGAGATGATCTTCTGGCATGCGGTGGCATTGGCTAACCTGGGCCAGGTTGATGAATCGCTGCCCCTGTTCAGCAAGGTCTTTGCGATGGACGTCAACTGGCGGGAGCTGACACGACGCCTGGCGCCCCTCGGCTACATTGAGGTTGATGGGACGGCCCTCAGTCGCATCTTGGCCCTAGGCGAGTGAGGCACCCGCCACCTCGATTGCTCTGACGCCGACCTGAGGTCGGCGTTATGTTTGCGTCAGCCAGGCAGTCGGCGTGGAAACGGGGACGAATGGCCCATTTGCCGCGCATCGACCGTCGTTACAATCACTGTACAGCCCTCCGCTACTGGATTCTGCGGCCCGTCTAGGCGGGGCTTGCAGTATGGATGGGTTGGCACACACACAATACACAATCCGTTTCTAGTAAGGAGAGATGCAGTATGATGAACTTCCGGTCGATGGACTTTTTGTCCAGGCCACGCTGGCTGGCCCTCCTAGGCGGAATGGGGCTGCTGCTCATCGCAGGGATTGCCTTTGCCTGGATGGGGATGCCTCGCCTGGGCGGCCACGCGGCTGAGATTCCGCGCGGGGGTGAGGCCGAAGCAAGCGCTCCTGCCGAGCCACTCGACGGGACCCCGCAGGAGCTGACACCAGGCAGCTTGCCGGTTGGCGTCTTTGTTGACCTGGCGGCGGCAATGGGTGAAGCCGACCAGGCCTATCACATCATCGAAGGGGGATCAGCGCGGCTCGCCAGCAATCCGCAGCATGGCATCGAAACGCAGTTTGCGGCGGAGGGCGCGACGATCAGCAGCCCGCAAGGTGAGCTGCAAATCAGTCTGAACGATGTGGCTGAGGTCGAACAGGTGACGCACAGCGCAGCTCGCATCGAATACCAGCGCGGCGAGCTCATCGAATGGTACATCAATAGTCCATTGGGGCTGCAGCAGGGCTTCACACTGAGTGAGGCAGCGGAACAAGGGGATCAGGTAAGGGTCAGCTTCGAGATCGGCGGCGACTTCACCCCTACGCTCGACGGTGATCAGATCATCTTGACGGACAGCGCGGGTAACCTGGCCATGCGCTACAGTGGTCTGCTGGCCTGGGATGCTGAAGATCAGCCGCTGGAAGCCAGTATGTCACTAGATGGGCGCGACGTAAGCCTGCTAGTTGACACTACAGATGCCGCCTACCCAATCACCATCGATCCGATCTTCACGCGGGAGGTCAAGCTTCTCCCCAGCAACCCTAACGGGTCCATCCAGTTTGGCCACATTGTCAAACTCGACGGTGATTTCCTGGCCATCGGCGCACCGGATGACAACACGCGCGACAGTGGCGCAGGCGCGGTATACGTTTTTGAGTATCGCAACGGTTCCTGGGGAACACCACAGATGATCGCGCCGGAAGGGCTGGAGCGCGACGACCGCTTTGGTCGGGCGCTGGACCTCGACGGCGATCGCCTGGTGGTGAGCGCGGTCCGCGACGATGATCGCGGCGAGAACACGGGTGCCGTGTGGATCTTTGAGTACAACGGAAGCAGTTGGCAGAACACCGGGAAGGTCGCGGCAGGCGATGTCGGAGTGGATGGGCGCTTTGGCTACGCCCTGGCACTGGACGGGGACCATCTCGTCGTGGGGGTGCGATACGATAATGAGGCGGGCGAGCGGGCAGGGGCGATCTATGCCTTCAACTATCAGGGTGGCACTTGGGTCGGCCCCAACAAGATCGTGCCCAGCCAACTCGGTGCCAATGATCGCTTCGGCGTTACGGTGGCAGTCGATGGGGATGTGCTCGTGATTGGGTCGCCTGGCGATGATGATGCCGGTGAGGACGCAGGCGCCGCCTATGTGTTCAGCCATGCGGGCGGTAACAATTGGACCCTGAGCGACATCTTGCTCAATCCTGATCCGGGTGGACCGGCCCAAGGCGATGAATTCCCGGATCGTTTTGGGGTGAAGGTAGCCATCAAGGGCGATCTGCTGGCGGTCGCTGCTGCGGACGACAATGAGAATGGTATAGATGCGGGTGCGGTCTACACGTACACAGGCAGCCCTGGAGCCTGGTCGGGACCGACCAAACTGCTGCCGGATGAGGTCGAGGCAGGAGACGAGTTTGGCGGAACGCTGGCACTCAGCAGCGATGGCTTCCTGGTTGTCGGCGCACTGGGTGACGATGATCGTGGGGCGGATTCCGGCGCGGTGTATCTCTATCAATACGTGAACGGCGAGTGGCGTTCGCCGCAGAAACTCGTCCCGACCGACCTGCAAAACGGTGATCAGTTCAGCGTGGGCGTGTCGGTCGATGCGGGGCGGCTTGCCGTTGGATCACGCTCAGATGACGACGCAGGCCTGAACGCTGGCTCCGCCTACGTGTTCGCCTCGATTTATGGCAACAGCGGGGCCGCACCACCCAGCGGCAACCTCCTGCAAAACGGCACCCTGGACGTCATGGCCAATGCGCTGGCTCCAGAGGTCCCTGAGTCGGGCGCGTTGGTCGGTGAATGGTACATGATCGGTGAGGCGACCGGCGGACGCGGGTCGATCTTCTTTGTGACCGATCGCGCCTATGAGGGTGGGTCAGCGCTGCTGCTGCACAAGGCAGGCAACTATGGACTGCTTCAACTCTTTCAACCCGGCGGGTCAGGTGCATCGGGGGAACGCTACGTGCTAGATTTCTACTGGGCCACGCTGCGCGCCTCCTCAAATACGTATTTTGAGGCCAGCATCCTGTTCTTGAACGCAGAGGGGAACCCAGTTGGCACGGTGGAGGGCGGTGATTCGGTCCTGTGCACCACAGCAAGCATCCCGGAGCAAACGGTGGAGTGGCTGCAGTTCAGCAGCAGCCTGGGCGAACCCTGCCAGGCAACCGCAGCGGGTGCCTATTCCTTTGTGCAGGTGATGATCCAATGGAACAGCAACGGTGAGTTTGGCGGGATCGATCAGGTGACGTTGAATCTGGTTGATTAGCGTCAGGCAGTCAACCTGTAAGGGCAAGGTGGGGTCCAGAGAGGCGCCGCCTTGTCCACCCTGTTTGATCGCAATAGGCAGGGCAGTCGCTTGAAGAGACCCTAGAGCGGGTCGAAACTGATTTGATGCGCTTGCCCGGTCGCATTGGGCTGAATCAGAGACATTTGGCGGCGCTTTCGCTATGATTGAAAGCGACAAGGAAAAGCAAGTCAGCGAGGGGCCACCCAATCTATGAATCGAATCCTGATCATGACTGCCGACGCAGGCTTCGGGCATCGCAGCGCAGCCAAGGCCATTGCCGCAGCCTTGGCCGCCCGACCTGATGCCGGCCAACTGCATGTCGATGTCGCCAATCCTGTTGCCGCCGAGGGCGTTCCAACCTTCATCAAAGAGCGGCAGTTTAACTACGATAACCTCATTCAGAACACGCCCGAACTCTACAAAGCGTCCTACGAGGCATCGAACCTACCGGGGGCGACCTCCTTGGTTGAAGCGGTTCTGATGGTCACCATGTACGACACAATCCGCATGGCGGTGGAACGCTATCAACCGGATGTGATTGTCTCCGTCTTTCCCTACTACCAAGCGCCTTTAGCAGCCTACTTTGCGCTCCAGCGGAAGCGGATTCCCTTGATGACGGTGGTGACCGACCTGCGTACCGTCCAGCGCGTATGGTTTCATCAGGCGGCAGATGTAACGGTCGTCCCAACAGAGATCGCCCGCAAGAAAGCACTTAAGGATGGCTTGACAGAAGATCAGGTACATCTGATTGGCATTCCAGTCCATCCAGACATCTCCACGCCTAAAGACCCTATCGCCCTGCGCCAGAAACTGGGCTGGGCAACGGACAAAACGACGCTGCTCGTCGTCGGCAGCGACCGGGTGAATCACATCCCGGAGATGCTGCGCGCACTCAATCACTCTGGCCTGGACCTGCAACTGGTGCTGGTGGCAGGCCGCAGTGAGAAGCTGCTGGCTTATTTCAATGAAAATGAGTGGCATCAAACCGTGCAAATCTATGATTTTGTGGATAATATGCCGGAATTGATGCATGCATCTGATGCGATCGTTTGCAAGGCGGGCGGTCTGATCGTTACAGAATCGCTGGCGGCTGGGCTGCCAATCTTGTTGATCGACGCGATTGAGGGGCAGGAAACCGGCAACGTCCAGCACGTTGTAGAGTCTGGGGCAGGTGCGCGAATCAATGAACCGATTGACCTGTTGGAGACCGTCTTCCACTGGGCCCATGATAACCTCCTGGCCGAGAAGGCTAAGCTGGCACGCCAAGCAGGGCGACCCGAGGCGGCTGCGGAAATCGCGGAACTGACCGTGAATTTGATCGACAGCAAGCGCGAGAAAACGCGATCCCGTTTCCAATTGGACACCTTGTCACTATCCAACTTCTTTGAGCGACTTGGACTACGAACCTAACACTCATGCAAGCGACAGATGCCTTTCACTTTCCACGCGGATTCTTGTGGGGGACGGCGACCTCATCGCATCAGGTTGAGGGTCAGCAGGCCAACAATGATTGGTGGGCGGCTGAAGAGCAAGGCGGCATGATCTATAAGAACCAGCGGTCTGGGCCCGCCTGTGACTGGTGGAATCGGGCGGAGGAGGACTTCGACCGCATGGCCGACCTGGGACACCGCACCCACCGCCTGTCCATCGAGTGGAGCAGCATCCAACCGAAGCCAGATCGTTGGGACCTCGGGGCGCTTGACCGCTACGTTGAGATGATCAGCGGGCTGCGCGAACGAGACATCGAGCCGATGGTCACGCTGCATCATTTCACCAACCCGATCTGGGTGGCCGAGCGCGGGGGCTGGGCCAACGAAAACATCATCCCGCTGTTTCAAAAGTACGTCGAGCGTGTTGTGCGCCGCTTGAGCGATCAGGTGACGCTGTGGTGCACCATCAACGAGCCGATGGTGCTGGTCAGCCAGGGCATGATGCTGGGGCTGTGGCCGCCCGGCAAGCGTGACTTCAGTATGGCGCGGCGGGCAGCGATCAACCTGGCGCGGGCGCACGCGGTCGCTTATCACACGATCCATGATATTGACGATCGGGCGCAGGTGGGCCTCGCCAAACACATGGTGGTCTGGAATCCCGACCACATCTGGCTGCCGACGGATCACCTGGTTGCGCGCCTCTTCAATTTCATCAGCAATCACATTTTCTTGCGCGCCATCACCCAGGGCGTCGTGCGACTGCCGGGCACCCGCCCGATCCGCATTGATCGAGCACGTGGCACGCTGGAGTGGTTAGGCGTCAATTACTATCAGCGTTACCGGGTCGGCCTGCGCATGCGCCAAATGCTGCAAAGCCTGATCCCTGGCTTGTCGGGCGAGTTTCTCTATCGGGGCACCCGACCCGACCATCCGCAAGGACCCGGCACCTGGGGCGAGTTCCATCCACGCGGGCTGTATGAGTCGCTTGGCTCGTTAATGCGCTACGGGGTGCCGCTCTACGTGACGGAGAATGGTATCCCCAGTCAAGATGACGGTCCACGTGTGCGCTTCTTGATCAACCATCTGCACCAGCTTTGGAATGCCATTCAGGACGGTTTTCCGGTGCAGGGTTATTATCACTGGAGCCTGTTGGACAACTTCGAGTGGGCCGAAGGCTACAATCCGCTGTATCGCTTCGGCCTGATCGAAGTGGACTTCGAGACGCAGCAGCGCCGCGTCCGGGAAAGCGGCCAGACCTATGGCCAGATCGCGCAGGCCAACGCCATCACCCGCGACACAGTGGGGCGCTTTGCGCCTGATCTCGACAGCCACTTGTTTGGAGGCAATCACCGTTCCTGACGTCCCACAGTCCCAGCGACACCGACCTGATCTCATTCGCGGCGGGCTGCGCAGCGGGCTGGCGGTCGATCTCAGCCTGCACTCTGTCGGTCGTGTCAAGGTGGCGTTACCGAGTACGGGACCATTCACATCTTGCGTGAGGCCCGCCGCTTCTGTCTGCGCTATCAGGCCACGCAAATCAACGGGGATGGTCCCTTTGCGTTATCAGAAGAGATTACTCTGACTCTGTTGCCCCCTCACCGATCCTCTGGCCGACACGCGGTGCGATAAGCGGCACCAGAATATAGACAGCGATAGCGATCACAATGATCCCACCAAAGGCCACGATCACGGCGGGGCGAATCGCTGGCACCACGAAGAAGGGGGTGCAGGCATTCGAGATACGCCCCGTGTTCCACGTGATCCACTCGCAGGCGAGGCGCGGCGCGACTGGCCCACCCGTACCCATCATCACGATGCCATCGCCAGTGGCGGGGTCGACCAAGAAGACGTGGAACAAGCCCGGCACATTGGTCCCCTGATGGCCAATGACGTAGCCGGTTTCGGTCTGTTGATAGAGCTGGTAGCCCAGCGTCCACACCGGCACGCTGCCTTGCACGGCCTCACTGTGCGGACTGATGATCCGACCAACTGTCTGCGCACTGAGCACATCTCGCCCGGCTGGCTCACCGTTCGGCCCTTCGGCGGCTGCCGCCGCAAACAGCGCCATCTCCGAAGCGGTGGCATAGAGTTCTGCGGCGGCCAGGCTGGAAAAGCGCAGGACGTCATCCGTTTGACGATCGCCGCTGTAGTTACCCGCCAGGCGCGCCTCCAGGTCGTCTGACCAGCCAAATTGCGCCGAAGTCATCCCCAGAGGATCAAGCACGGCTTGATCGGCATAGTTGGAAAAGGATTGACCAGTCACCTCTTCGACCAGCAGTTGGAGAATGGTATAGCCGCCACCTGAGTACTGCCAGGCAGCGCCCGGCGGATTGCCGACGGCGATGATGCCATCGCCCGGTGGCAAGGCGTCCGTGGCACGCATCAGCGATTCTTCCAGGGATTGCGGTTCGTCGCCCGGCGCGAAGCCCAGATAGCCCAGTCCATCGGTCAGACCGGCAGTGTGGCTCAGCAAGCGCCGCACCGTGACCGCGTCGGTGTTGAACTCACTGGGGGGGAGTTCCCAACGGGTGAGATAAGTTGAAACCGGTTGATCTAGGTCCAGTCGCCCATCTTCAACCAAGGTCATGACCACCCAGGCAGAGACTGGCATAGACATTGATGCCACTTGAAACAGTGTTTCG
>JAADYZ010000307.1 GCA_010092775.1 Chloroflexota bacterium | reverse complement strand
TACGGATGGCATCACCGAGGCCAAAAATCCCTCTGAGGACTTCTACGGGGATGAGCGTTTGGCTGAGCGGGTAACGCAACAATGGCCGTCGGCGTTGAGCGCAGCTAAGCAAGTGGAAGCCGACGTGTTCGCGCACATTGAGGATCACCAACAGACTGACGACGTCACCCTGATCGCGCTGCGGCGGCGCGTGGAGTCTGAAGTGGAACGGCACACACTGGTGCAGGAAGCCACCCTGAGGAACCTGCCTCGGCTGCGCCAATTTGCCGCCGAGAGTGCTCAACGGCTTGGGGCTAGTGATGCTCTGGCCTCTGTGCTTAAGCTCATCGTCGATGAGATCGGCACAAACGTGATTAACTATGGCTACGAGGGCGACGCTACCGGTGAGATCCGGTTGAAGATATGGGAAAATGGTCGCGGTTTTACCATCCAATTCGAGGATGAAGGGCAGCCATTTAATCCCCTTACGCACCCCAAACCTGAGCTTGAAGATGACCTCGATACACGGCAAACAGGGGGTTTGGGCCTTTATTTCGTAAGGGAACTCTCCGACCGGCTGATCTATGAAACAGACGGGATCATAAATCGCTTGACTTTGCAAGTGGGGTCAGACTACCTAAGTTGACACACTCACCCCACACCTCTACACTGCCTTTAGGCTCAAGATGAGGAGGGGAAACAATGGAAATAGAGTTTGAGGTACAGGACGGGATAGGGATCGTACACATAAAGGGCGACCTGAACGCCAACACCTCGCCGGAACTCACCACGTTCTTCGAGGAAAACATTGACGAAGAGCACGCCAATATCGTTATCGACATGAAAAAGCTGGATTACTCCAGCAGCGCTGGGGTCCGTGCCCTGTTGGGGGCGGCCCGCGCCGCCCGGCAAAACGGCGGTGATCTACGCATTGCGGCGGTTCCATCGTTGGTCGCTCGGATCTTCAAGCTCAGCCAATTCGACCGTATCGTAAAGATGTTTGATACAGTCGAGGAAGCTGTGCAAAGTTACAGTGCCACTGAGTCAAGTTCTGGGTAAAATACATCGCCGCGTGAAATCGTAATGATAGAAGATAGGTCCATACGTGCCGGATGAACGCAAGATCGGGCTGGTTGTTGGTTCTGGCGGGGTTAAATGTGCAGCCTCCATCGGCTTACTCAGGGTGTTGCAGCAGCATGGGGTCACCGTGGATCGTGTTGTGGGGTGCAGTGGTGGGAGCTTGTATGCCGCAGCGATCGCTTTGGGCTTTACGCTTGATCACATGATTGAGCTGACTTTCAACCTGTGGAGCCCAGACCTGATGAAGGACTATCGCTCGAATCTGTCTGCTTTTCAATCGGGTGAGAAGCGCTTCACTGAAAAATCCGGGTTAGTAGATGATGCTGTGCTGTTTGCGGTGCTCACAGAGGTCTTTGGGGAAAGCACCTTTACGGACACAACCATCCCCCTGCATATCATAGCCGCCGATTTCATGACAGGGGAACGCCACATCCTGGAGCAGGGGCGTATCTTCGATGCAGTCCGTGCGAGCGTGGCTATCCCGGCGGTGTTTCCTCCATGGGAGGTCGATGGCCGTCTACTGGTGGACGGCGCTGTTGTTGATCCACTGCCGATAGATGTCGCCATTCAACACCGGGCGGATGTGATCATCGCAATGGGGTTTGAGCTGGACTACCGCTCACGGATGCGCTCCATGACGGCTGTCAACGCGCATCTCAACAGCATCTACATCAACAATCTGCTCCGTAAAAGTCTGGCCTTCCACACATTGGCACATCATGATGAGATCATCCTGATTATCCCGGAATTTGACCGACCTATATCCACCTTCAGCACCGACAGCATCCCTTACATTGTTGCGCAAGGTGAGATGGCTGCCGAGCAGGATATGGCATATTTGAAGTCTCTGCTATCCTGAATGCATAAGAGCATGGTTAATCGGGCATCGTCAACACCATCATTGAGCAGACCATCGCTTCATCAAACGCCGCCTAGCGCGCTCCAGGGCTGCGAAACGCTGCACATGCTCAGGAAGCTCAGGAAGGGACAAGTACAGGGCGCTGCGAAAGGAGATAATCTGACTCGCAAGCAGTTTTTTCATGCTTTGTTTGGGCTGGCTGCCTAAACTTACCCTCCGCGCTTGACTGCGATCTGGCTTCTCCCTTCTCCTTTTGATTCTTTGCAACAGAACCATTTTTTGCAGTACGGTCCCCGCTTGGCTGCTCGAGAGCATGACCATTGAGCTAATCGATGGCACGCGTGCGGGGCAACGTGTATACTTGCGGCGAATCTCGGGGCAGATGTGTGGAGTCTATAATATTTTGAGTGGGCTTTCTGGGCAGACGATTCGCGGCTACACGATTGGCGACCGCATCGGCAGCGGGGGCTACGGTGAGGTTTACCGTGCCACACAGCTAAGCGTTGACCGTGAAGTTGCCATTAAGGTGATCCTACCACAGTATGCGAACGACCCGATGTTCGTTGCGGATTTTGAAGCGGAAGCGAAGCTTGTCGCCCAACTTGAACATACCAACATTGTCCCCCTCCATAACTACTGGCATGATGAGCAGGGTGCGTTCCTTGTGATGCGCTATGTGCGCGGTGGCAACCTCAAGGAGATGATCGAGAAGCAAGGCGCACTGCCACTCCCACGCATAATGCTTTTGACTGAGCAAATCGCGGAGGCACTGGCCGCAGCCCATGATGTAGGCGTCGTCCACCGCGACCTAAAACCTGAAAACGTCCTCATTGACCAACGCGGCAACGCCTACCTCACTGATTTCGGCATTGCCAAACAACTCACCGGTGACGAAGCTTCCAGTGAAAGTGGTGCCGTGAAAGGCACCTTTGCCTATATGTCTCCTGAACAGATTCAGGGGGAAACGGTTAGCCCACAAACCGACATTTACGCACTGGGTGTGATGCTCCACGAGATGTTCACTGGGCGGCATCCATTTGCTGATGCACCCGTTGGTATACTGCTCCTCAAACACCTACGCGAGCCGCTGCCCGATATTCATGAGATCCGCGATGATCTCCCATTGGGTATCGACGATGTGATCCAGAAGGCGACCGTTAAGCTCCCTGCAGACCGCTATGCCAGCGTGCTTCAATTGGTTAACGCTCTGAAGAGCGCCACGAGCGACGCTCCCTCACTCCCATCGCATCCGGCAGCAACAGAGAAAAAGCGACCTGCCACGCTTGAAGAACGTAACCGTGACGCCATGCTGACCAACGTGCGCAAACTCTGGGTAGAGGGTGTGCTGGAGAATTCACTGCACAATGTGGCGATGATTGACCTCGGCCTGAAACCGTCATGGGGTGTCGTCAACAATCCGTGGGACACGCTGATCCGAACATCGTCAGGTAAAGACACCCCAACCAACAAGAGCATCCTGAGTATCTTTGACCAGATGAATGGCAAGCTGCTCATACTCGGCGATCCTGGCAGTGGCAAAACAACTACCCTGCTGGCCCTTGCTCGTGACCTTCTTGACCGTGCCGACCGCGACGAGCAGCACCCGATCCCGGTAGTGTTCAATCTTTCATCATGGGGTGAGAGTCAACTACCATTGACAGAATGGCTTGTCGAAGAGCTGAACCGCGTCTATCTGGTACCGCGCAATGTTGGTCGTGACTGGGTCAATAGTGACATGTTGCTGCTCTTATTGGACGGCCTGGACGAGGTGACTCTGAACGTTCGTGATGCTTGTGTGGCTGCCATCAACACATTTCGGCGGGAACACGGTTTCGTCGATCTGGTGGTATGCAGCCGTATCGCGGATTATGAGACGCTCGGCACACAACTGATTATGTATGGCGCTGTGGTTATTCAACCGCTCAACCAAGAGCAGATTGAGTCGTATTTTTTGAGCCGAGGTGCACAGTTCAGGCCGATTGTGCAGATGATCAATGAGAACGACACGCTGCTCGAACTGTGTCAGTCACCGCTCATGCTGAGTATTATCGTGTTAACCTATAATGATAGCAACGCAGCACTACCAGAAGGCATGGATGTCGACACCCTGCGCGGTGTCATCTTTGATGCCTATGTGGAACGTGCCTTTCACAGAGGGTCTCGAAATTCTGTGTACCCGACGAACTTTGTCCGCCGTCAGCTGAGTTGGCTTGCGCGACAAATGCAGGATCATGGGAAAAGTATTTTCCAGATCGAATACTTGCAACCTACATGGCTGGAGCAAGATCGCTTCCATCAATTTGCGAAGTTTTACGCTGGTGCTTCAATCTTTCTGACATACACAATTTGGGCAGTTGCTACTGTCTTCTATCTACTCCCTAATGGATTGATACCCGGAGAGCTGATCATGCGCAGCCTGCTGGGTGGGTTAATGGGGGTAGGCTTTGGCTTTGCTCTCTCCAATAAGGCTTACAGCCGTTGGTGGATGCATGTCATTGTGGGGGTTTTCATGCTGGTTGGTCTGGTGGGGCGTGGCGAAACTCTCTCAACTGCCCTATTAGCAGCCATAGGGTTCTCCGTCTTTTATGCATTTACCCTAAATATATTCAAATCCGAGGAGTACAGCCCTGGCAGCATTAGCCCGGTGGAAAGTCTGTCATTTTCATGGGTGGATCTGCCGTACATCCCAGTGCTCGTATCGTCCCCCATTATTACATTCGTCATCATCAATTCCCAAGCGCCCTATCAGCACCCAGAGCGTGTTTTCCTGGCCTATTTTGCTACATTGCCCCTCACGCTTGTGGTCGTCACAATCGTGGCTGGGCTGAAAAAAAACACCGTTGGAGATAGCTCACATCCCAACCAGGGCATATTCAGTTCTATAAAATACGGGCTGTTGATGGGAGCAGCTACCTCGGCGGGTTATTTCCTCGTAGTGTTTGTCTCACAAATCATAGTGCATGATATCAACAGAGCGTTAGTCTGGGGGGTGTTTAGTGTGATGTGGTTCTTTTGGTGGATCGCGTTCATGGTTGGCCTTGCAACGGCTTTGCAGCATCTCATTTTGCGCTGGATGCTGAATCGTGACAATGGTATCCCGTGGAATTACGCTGCACTTCTTGATCACGCCACCCGCTTGATCCTGCTGCGGCGTGTCGGCGGCAGCTACACCTTCATTCACCGCTACCTGCTTGAGTATTTCGCAGCGCTAGAGCCTG
>JAADYZ010000033.1 GCA_010092775.1 Chloroflexota bacterium | reverse complement strand
AGATGTGTATAAGAGACAGGGGCCTCACGTGCCCCAACGAAGTCGCCTTGACGCTGCGCCGCCTGCGCCAGACCGATCCGCGCTGAGACGATCTCATCCACAGTTGCCGATGAGTTGCGCAACACGGCCTCAAATTCAGTCTGGGCGGCCTGCCAGTTGCCATTGCGCAGGTCGCGCTCACCCTGGCTCACCAGGTCCTGCGGGAGCGGCTCCGGAGTGGGGCTAGCGGTAGGTCCGGCTGTAGGTGCAATAGTGGCCGTTGGGAAGGTCCCGGGTGCTTCGCTTCCGTCGGATGGCGCTGGCAGTGGCGAACTGCCACAGGCTGTCAGCAACAAGGTGGCCAAAACAATAGGCAGTCGAAGCTGGGAGCATGAGCGGGATAGTTGGTCAACAAAGGGCATGGCGCGGATTATCGCGGGCTTTCCACGGCCTGTCAACCGGGTTTTGTCGTGTTTCTTAAGAGGGCGATTTGTCTAGCGTCTTCAGGTCAGCTTCCAGGCTGCGGATAAAACCCATCAGCCGTGAGCGATTTGTGAGGAAGCGCACGCCTTCGTAGGCCAGGTCATCAGCACCATTGAAGTGATCAGCCAGGTCCATCCAATTGATGACGCGATACTGGTCACCTGTCAGCCCGTGAACCCATAACTCGAAGAAGGGCACCACCGGGATGAAGGTCAGCGAGCCGCTGCTCTTCTGCTGGACCATCTCTTTGAGATCAACCGTCAATCGGCGCACATCTCGCACGAGCATCGGTCCGCTGCGTGTGGAGAAACTGCGTCGTTTCGACCGTGCGGACTTTTGCAGGCCAATCTCGACGGTGCAATGCGTCCAATCAGGCGCAGCAAGGTCTGGCCCTGGGGCGGTTTCGGGGTCGAAGATGAGGCTCAAGTCAACCGGATAATCCGCTGGATTTGGATGCGTTTCGGGCCAGCGAGCAATACACAGGAGTTTCGCCATTGTCAGAGTCGCACCTGTTTTATGTTCCCAATATGTCTTTGATTTTGGTCAGCAGGTCGTGATGCAGTATCGGCTTTGAAAGGTAATCATTTGCGCCAGCGTTGAGGCCTTCTTCAACGCTCTCCGGGTCACCCCGCGCGGACAATATGAGGATGGGGGTGTTGGCTGTCTTCTTGTCAGCGCGCAATTTTCGACACAACTCGATGCCATTCATGCCGGGCATCATCACGTCTAGAATAATGAGGTCCGGATTCGTCGCGGTCAGCTCATCAAGGGCTGCGTAAGCATCCCGCGCCTTGCTGACCGCGAACCCGCCTCGTTCCAGCATGATACCGATGAGGGTCAATGCGCCAACTTCATCATCAACAACGAGTATCTGCTGAGTCATACCTCTACTCCGGCTACCTGGACAGGCAAATGCAAAAGACAGATTGGTCAGAGGGATGGTGCGCCTGTCAACAGACGATTATTATAATGCGGAGTTCGATGGTCTGTCGAGTGTTGAACATGGGGCAAGATCAACCACCACCCTGCCAAGGCTGCACCATGCTGAGATAGCTCAAGTCTAACATATTTTGTGATTTTGCACTCCGCAACCTGTCAAATATCCTTGCACATGCCGACAGCGTTCCATTCTGGCAGAAGTGTTCAGTCCATGCCAGCTATGCTACAATGACCTTCGAATGTAAGGCAACGGATCATATGACGGCGACCGACGAAACTAAGTCTACTATGAGCAATCGATTGGCCGCTTACGGCGATGAAGCCTTGTTTGTCATGGCTGATGGCAAAAAGCAGTTTATGCGCACCATCAAACAGGGCCAGATTCTTCAGACGCATCGCGGCTCGATTGCTTTCGATGAGTTGGTTGGCGTTGAGTACGGCTCTATTGTACGCACGCATCTTGGTGTGGCCTTTTACCTCTTCATGCCGACTACCGACGATCGCGTCCGCCACTTGAAGCGCCAGTCTCAGATTGTATTCCCCAAGGACTCTGGCTATCTGCTTCTGCGTCTTGGAGTCCGCCCGGGCAGCCGGGTCATCGAATCCGGCACAGGCAGCGGCGGAATGTGCTTAGTTCTTGCAACCTCGGTTGGTGATGACGGACATGTCTATTCTTACGATACGCGTGGCGATATGCAAAGCCTTGCGAAGTTGCATTGTTCCCGTGCGAAAGTCGATCACCGGGTGACCTTCATCCATGCCGATGCAATTGAGGGATTCAATCAGCAAGGGGTTGATGCGGTCTTCCTTGACTTGCCCGCCCCCTGGGAGGTGCTCGACCAGGCGCGTGTTGCGCTCAGCGGCAGTGGGATGTTAGGTGCCATTGTACCGACCGCCAATCAGATGATTGACTTGTTCGGCGCTCTGCGCACCCACATTGGTTTTGGCTTCGTGGAAGCAGAGGAGATTTTGCTGCGTCAATACAAGACGGTGCCTGCCCGTGTTCGCCCTGATGATCGCATGATCGGACACACTGGCTTTTTGGTCACCGCTCGTGCCTTGATTCGCCCTCAAGTTGAAAGCATTTTGATGGCAGATCAAACGGAGGAGACTGGGTGAAGCGCTGGTACCTTCTCGGTCTTCTGATGGCGTTGACTCTGTTCGCTTGTAGTCCTCCCAGCATCCACCGCCACCCCACCCAGGCGATGCCAACAGCGGAAGCATCTGAAGCCATCGGCCCTGACGCTGCTGCTCCGCTCGATCAGGCAGCTGGTACAGCTTCTCCCGCTGCGCCCGAACCCGATCTCGCCCCGCTGACCGTGCAGCCCACATCACCGGTTTTGCTGACCGACACTCGTATATTCGACGCAGAGGAGGTCTCGAACGAAAGCTTCGAGTTCTCTGCTGGGGCAGGGCGAGTCATTCGGATCGACGCGCAGGTGATCGAAGGTACCCTCGACTATCAGCTGATCTTGCGTAACGACAGCGATGTCGTCTTGGCGCGCATTCCTGCGGGGGAACTCGGAAATGCCCGCCTCAACGAGTTCAATATTCCACGCGATGGTCGTTATCAATTGGAAGTCAGCGCACAGAGCGGGCGGGGCGCGCTGCAAGTCACCATCGAGATGATCGACAGCGCGACCGGCGGCGGTATTCTCCAAGGGTTTGAGATCGCTGAAGCCGCCGTTCTCGGTCAGTCCAATGTCTTCCATACCTATCGTTTCACCCTACGTGAGGGTGACATCATCTCTATCGGTGCCATATCCGACGCCTATGCAGAGCCAGACACCGCTATGTTGTTGTTTGGTCCAGACGGGGGGCTTGTCGCTGAAGCCCAGGATCGCGAAGCTCCTGTCGATCTCGATGCAGTGCTGCCGGCCTTCGAGGTGCCACAGTCCGGCACCTATGTGGCGATCGTCTCTGCCACTGACGATACAATGGGACCCTACACCTTTGTGGTCAACCCAGTTGATGAAGCCGATCTGCTGCCACCTACCGAACCTGACGTTCAGGTTGGCAATGCCTACCGGGTGGGTTTCGCCGCCGAAGACCCCCTGCTGGTCACCTTTGATGCCCAATTGGGCGATGCGCTGGCCATCGATGTATTCGATCTGACGGAAGACTTCGCTCCTGGTCTTTACTTGTATGCACCGGGTGGGCAGACACTAGCCTTTGTCGTGGGCAATCCTGACCTTCCGGGGCAGCCCGTACGCATTGATGAAATCCAGCTCCCTTTCAGTGGGCGCTATACTCTGGAGATTCGTCCCAACGTCGATGGTCAGGCGTCGCTGCAAATCAGCTCCCTCAATGATCAAATCTCTGGGGGTGGCTTCTATTTCGATGCCAACTCTTTCGCAACGTCTGCCACAATCGAAGCGCCACGAGTCTTCCACGTTTACCAGGTCAACGCGAGCGCAGGCGATCTAATCTCTGTCGAGCTAAGCTCTTCGACCCTCACCGGCGAGTTGAATCTGGCGATGGCACTGCTTGACCCGTCTGGTAATCAACTGGTTTTTGTAGACGACACACCTACCAGCAGCGATCCCTCTCTCCAGCTTTACCAGATTCAAGCCACCGGGTCCTATGTTTTGGTGGTTTATTCGCTCACGATCGGCACCGGGTCTTACGACATCAGCTATGAACGTCGCTAGCCGCTTCATTATCCTCGTTGCGTTGATACTTACAGCCTGTAGTGCTGCCAGCTCCGAAGAGGCTCAGCAAACAGCCACAGCCTCAGCTCCGACAGCGACACCCTGGCCCAGCCTTGAAGCCGTGTTGACCGGGGCGCCAGAGCCATCCACCCCCATCCCCACTCCTGACACAGGTCCGGTACTGGTCGAGCAGTACCGCGTTCAATTGCAGCCAAATGTGGTGGCACTCTTTCCGCTTCAAGGCACCATTGATCGCCCGGTGCGGGTTGAGGTCATCGTTCTATCGGGTAACGTAGACCCGGCCATTGAGATTAACAAACCCGGCGGCCGCCGCCTGGCTTTCGCCAATTACAGTGCGCCTGGTCAACCTGAGGTGATTGGCCAGTTTCAGTTTCCCAGTGGGGGCTTTTTTGAGCTCGGTTTCTCAACCCTGGCCGACGCGGGTGAAATCGGCGTATCGGTCTACCAGCTCGACCCGGCAGAACTCGAAGGGGGTGGGGTATTTGCCTCAACCCAGCAAGAGTTAACCGGCAGCATCGAGCATCCGGCAACCTTCCATACCTTTCGCATACCAGCCAATCGCGGCGAGCGCTTTGATGTCGTCGCGACGGCCATTGCAGAAAACCTGGATTTGCTCTTCGAATTGTACGCTCCCGATGGCACTTACATCACTGCCCGTGACGATAACTTGGGGAAGAACCCGGCCCTTTGGAACTTTATGCCAAACGTCACCGGGGAGTACACACTCGTCTTGAGCAACTTTGATGAAAACATCGGAGACTACAGCTTACTTGTTTCGCCGTCCGTCTCAGCCGGAGCGATCGAACTGGGGCGGCGTAGCGAAATCGAGTTGGTCGGCGTGCCACGACGCAGCAGTTGGCTAACATTGTCGGCGCGGGCCTTGGATGGCATTGAGGTTGAGGTACGCCCGGTCTCCCCCCGGGTGGATATTGTGCTACAGATTTACGATCCGTTTGGCAATCTGATCGCCCGTGTCAACGATGGGGCCATCGGCGATCCGGAAACGCTGCCATTGCTGCAATTCCCGGTCGACGGGCAGTATCAGATCGAACTCATCACCTTGAACGAAACAGGCTTTGTAGAGTACCTGGTACGTGGGCAGCGGCAAGTAGACATAGAATTTGGTGGTCGCATAGTAGCAGGGGGGTTCGGGCAGGAGGGCAGCATCGAACAACCAGGTTCGATCTATGCATATGTCTTCGATGGACAGGAGGGCGACCTGATCGGTGTGGATGCGCACGCGGTCGGGCGTAGTACAGTTGATCTGGCCTTTTCGCTCTATGGGCCCAATGGGGAATTCATCGTCGCCCGTGACAACGACGTTGGCTTTGATCCGGTTATCGACCGGCTTGAACTCACTGCGAGCGGGCAATATGCTGTGCTGCTGACGAGCGTTAACAGCACCTCTGGCGACTACGACATCTTTGTGACCAATCCTACGGCACCCGCCACCCCGCCTCCACCAGACGACAACTAAACCAGCGCGCTATGAGCTGATACAAACAAAACAAGCCAGCGTATCACTGGCTTGTTCGCGTGCTAGCGTGCTAGACGTTCGGAGAACTATTCTTCATCGTCCTTGCGTTCGGTGATGATTTCCGGTGCTACCACTTCGTCGAACATGCTCAGTTCGTCTTCGGCATCTTCTTCTGCTGGCGCCTCTTGGACATAGTCGATCTTGAGGACCATTTCATCAGGAGGGGTCAGCAGCGTGACACCCTCCGGCAACGCAATGTCGCTCGCCAAGATTTGGTCGCCAATCTCTTGGAGATGGCCAATTTCGATAATCAGTTCTTGCGGAATCTCGTTCGGGAGGGCTTCAACCTGAACCGCAGACAAGTTCTGCATGATGTCGCCCAGACCTTGTTCAACCGGTGCTGGCATCTGCTCGCCGATCACCAGAGGCACGTCAGCGGCAATGGCCACGCTGAGATCGACGCGGTAGAAATCAACGTGCATGATATCACCCCGAATCGGGTCGCGCTGGACTTCGCGCACGAGCGTTGGGATGTTTTCCTCTCCCAAGTCCAGCTCAATGACTTGCGTGCCACCAGCCCGCATCAGCATAAAGCGGAGCTCCCGCTCATTCAACTGGATCGCCACAGGCTCACTGCCGGGTCCGTATGCGATCGCAGGGACAATACCCTTGCGCCGCAGTTGCTTGACCTTCTTGCCGATGATTTCACGCGGCTGAGCGGTCAAGACCAGCTTCTCACTACTCATTGCTATGACTCCTTCATCACCGGCCACGCCGTATAGAGCGCTCCGGCTACTTGGATCGTCTCAGATTTCGCGAAAGCGGATTTTAGCGAGCCGCCCGAAGGCCGTCAACAAGAAAGACCGCTGTTCCCTCGATCAGCGGCCTCTCTCCCACACCTCTGGTAGCAGTGACTAATTGCTGAGAAGCGCTACCGTTTCTTCGATTTCGCTTTCAGTCAAGACACCAATTCGATAGGAGAAGACGTTGCCGTCCGCATCCACCCAAACGGTCGTTGGGAAACCCCGCACTCGGTATGTCTCTACAATATCACCGTTTGGGTCAAGCACGGTGGGGAAGGTCACACCGAGTTCCTCATAGAACGCACGGACTTCCTCTTCTGTTTCGCCAATGTTAACCCCTAGAACCACGAGCCCCTCTTTTTGATCGTGTTGTGAGGCGGCCTCTAAATCGGGCATCTCGACCCGACAGGGGCCGCACCAGGTCGCCCAGAAGTTGATCGCAACAGGTCGCCCACGCAGATCGCTCAGGGCCAATTCTTCGCCATCCGGCGTCATGCCAACGAAATCTGGCGCAGGTTCACCTTCAACTGGTGCGCCACCGCCACCACTGCTGTTGATGATGACGTTGCCTTCGTTGGCCGTGGGGGCCAGAGCGCCCTCGCCGCCAACGATGACCGCCGCCGCCATGATCACCCCGACAAGCAAGCCACCGCCGAGTAGCAGCATCAAGTTGCGCTGCGGTGGGCTTTCGGGAAGTGCATTCTCATTTGAGATCGGTTGATCCTGCTCCATGCGTGTTGTCTCCTAACCAATAGAACCTTCAATTAGATCGTTTAGGGTAGCCACTGCGCTGCAATACCGTTTTCTGTCAAGCGCTCGAAGGAGCCGTCTTCCATGTCGTACAGCCAGAGTTCGCTCGTGGCGCTGTTCGTCTCCAAACGGTAGCGCGTTGCCAGCAAGTAGCGGCTTGTCTCGTCCCAGGTTAGCTCGGTGGCGTTGTACTGTGCATCCTCTGTCAAGCGGATCACCTCGTCATTCAGGACATCGTACAGCAAGATTTGGATGGCGTTGCCGCCCTGCTGCCGGTCCAAGCGACGCCGTCCAAATGCGATCCACTCACCATCCGGTGACCAGACTGCGAATTGATCTTCATGCCCACCATCTTCAAACAAGGCGATGTTTTCCCCATCTGGGCTAAGTTCGGCCAACCTTAGTTCAGGATAATACTGTCGGCCAACCTGCTTGATGGCGGTATACACCATGCGCTCACCGTCCGGATCAAACGACCCAACCTTGCCCATTGGGGTCGGGATGTCCATCACAAACAGCTCATCACGATCTAACACCTTGATGGCCTGCGTGGCTGGATTGCTATCGAAGAACGCGATTCTATCGCCATCAGGGCTCCACTGCGGCCCGTAGCCCAGGACCTGATTATCACTGAAGATGGGTGCCGTGTCGCCTGTTTCCAGGTCAGCCAGCCAGATTCGATAGTTGCCTAATTGGCCACTGATTCCTATGTCCTGTTTCTCGTAGGCCAATAAGTCGCCGTTGGGCGACCAATCGACTACGCCGCACAGCGCGTCACCGCAATCGACCACCTGTTGCGGGTTTGACCCATCAGCATCGATCAAGAGGATTTCAGTCAGTTGGTCTTCGGTAAATACAGTCATCGCGATTTGTGATCCATCTGGGCTAGGCGCAAAGTGTATCACGCCATAGTCAGGTTGATAGAGGGGGCGTGGCTCACCCCCGTCGATGGGCATCACCCACAAACCTTTGATGAAGGTGTCTGCCGGGCCAAGGTACAAAACCTGCGACTCTCTGACCTCGAATGTCCAGCTGAAGTCTTGGATCGTGGCTCGCCCACTCTGATTGGTCGCCCCTTCTTCTAATGTCACCTGATAGGTTTCACCCTTCGTCAACCTCTCGACGGGCTGAAAGATCAGGGTATTACCGGCCCAGGTGATCTCACCCTCAACGTTTGGGGAAATGCTGAAGCGCTCCTCCGCCGTTTCGCGTGCCATAGGCTGGGCAAAGGTCAGCGAAATGCTGCTGTTCTGGGACGCTTCACCAACCGGGCCGTAGTCGACGATCGGGACGCCAACTTGGTCGCCAAAGAGAATCACAATCGCGATGACCAGCGCCAGCACAGTCGCACTGATGATGGCGACTCGATCAAATGGATCTGTCTTCATCATGGGAAGAGATAGGGCTGCTCAGGTTCATTGGCCGGGTCGATCGAGTCGGCACTCACGATGGGAAGGGCGTCACCATCGAAATCTCCCTCAGTAAAGCTGCCTTGCACCCGCACCCAACTATTGGTCTCAAAATCAGCGGCTTCATCCGAGCGGATGATCACACCGATGGCCATGGCGTCTGCTGCACAGCAAGTCATCGTGAAGCGAGCTACCATGAACTCGTCTTCCCCAAAGCGGGTATCTCGATAGACAAAGCCAACCGCGTCGAATTCCTCACCATTCAGCGCCGCTGGGTCATCGCTATTGCTGATCGTCCGCACCCAGTCCAGCACGTTGCGTTCTCCCGCCACAATCGTCAGCGACTGAGACGGATCCGCACTCGCCAGCTCGGTGCTCACACCACGATTGGGCACCGCACTGGCATCAAGTGGTCGCGCCGGGACGGTAACCCCCAGCAGCAGAGGGAGCGCCACTAGCGTAAGGGCAACCAAGCCTGTCTTCGGTCGGTCTGCCTCTAGATAGTCATTATAGAGATAAACGTCTTCTACGATGGGCTGCGTGTCGTCGGCCTTTGGTCCAACGAGCCGATAGGAACTGGCCAGGATGACCATCAGGCCGATACCCAGGATGACCAGCCACGAGAAGCGCGGCCCAATGTAGAAGAACAGGTTGCCTGAGACCAGCAGATAGGTCAGATAGGCAGCGGTCAGAACCAGAATCAGCGCTTTGATCCGGTCTTGCATCGCGTCACTCATGTCACCGTCTCCAGATAAACTACCAACCGAAATTGAGATTGATGATGATCCCCATCAAAAAGACCACTAAGAAGGGCAGCACCACCAGATAGACGACGATCTTCTGGCGGAACACACCCAGGAACAGCAGCGTGCTCTTGATGTCTACCATCGGACCGTAGACCAGGAAGCCCAGAATGGAACCCGTCGTAAATGTGTTGACAAAAGCCAGCGAGATGAAAGCGTCAACAGTTGAGCACACAGACAGGACGTAGCCCAGCAATTGCATGACAACCACCGAGATAATCGGACCTGAGCCAATGCTCAACAAGGCGCTTTGCGGCACGAGCGTTTGCATCAGCGCGGCTAGCACCGACCCAATCGCAAGATAGCGGCCCATCTCAAAGAACTCATCAGCAGCAATGCGCATCGCAGTCTGTAGCTTGACGCGAAGGGGCTGGGCTGCCAACGCCGACCCGCCACCAACCGGTGACGCTTCGCCAGAGCCACCGAATACCGGGGCCGGAGCCCGCATCATCTTGAAAGGTTCTTCATGGAGGGAGAAGATCAGCCCGACGATCAGCGCCGTGAGCAAGCCCATCACGAAGCGTGCCACGAGGATGTTGCCCCATCCATAGGCGGCGAAGGTGCTGGCGAGTACAATCGGATTCACGATCGGTGCTGCAAGCAAGAAGGCGATCCCCGCCGATACGGGCAAGCCCTTCTTGAAGAGCCGCCGGGTCAACGGGACCACGCCACATTCGCAGACGGGAAAGGTAAAGCCCATGACACCACCCATCAGGGTGGCCGTAAACCGGTTACGCGGGATCAGTGCGATCAAGTCCTCGCGCCTGACAAAGACCTCGACCAGCCCAGAGGCAACCGTGCCCAGCAGCAAGAAGGGCACCGCTTCGATCATGATGCCCAGAAACACGGTTGTAAAGTTGATCACTTGATCCAACAAGCCACTCTTTTCACTGGCATGCAATCAGACCTGCCTATTGTACGGCAGGACCTGCCACTCGCACTATTAGAATTGGCCTGTCTTCACCCCGCGACTCACGCACAGACCGACGCGTTATTCACCCAACCCTGCGCCGCCGAATAACTGGCCCAACATGCCCGCGCGGGCCGCATCTGAACTGGCTGGGCGGCATCGTCCGCTGGCGGCCCATTCTTGCAGCCGCTGGATGCGTTCGCCCATTGTTTTGCTCAGCGGCACCAACAACGACATCGCTCGCAGGATGTCTTCAGTGCTAAACTCGCGCCGCTGGTCGAAGGCCATAAGCATCGCTTCGAAGATAGACTGCTCGATTTCAGCGCCATTGAAGCGTTCGCTCTGGAAGGCCAAGGAGTCCAGATCAAACTCGCGAATGCGATCTGGCCGCACTTTGCTCAGGTGCACATGGAAGATTTCTCGGCGCTCACGCTCGCTGGGCAGATCGATGAAGAAGATTTCGTCGAAGCGACCCTTGCGCATCACCTCAGACGGCAGGGATTCGATTGAGTTGGCCGTCGCCGCGATGAAGACCGGTGAGGTCTTCTCCTCCATCCAAGTCAGGATTGTCCCGAAGACACGCGCTGAGGTACCCGAGTCGCCGACAAAACTACTGCCCAGTCCAGCAAAGCCCTTGTCAAGCTCGTCCAAGAAGAGCACACAGGGCGCCATCGCTTCTGCAATGCGGATCATCTCGCGCGTCTTGGCCTCACTCTCGCCGACCAGACCACCCATCAAGCGCCCGATGTCGAGGCGCAGCAGTGGAAGCTGCCATAGACTGGCCGTGGCCTTCGCCGAAAGAGATTTCCCTGTGCCCTGGATTCCCACCATCAGGATACCCTTGGGATTGGGTAGGCCATAATCTCGTGCTTCTTCTGTGAAGGCGGCAGCGCGCTGCTCAAGCCAGGCTTTCAATATGTCCATGCCGCCGATGTCTTCCAGAGTCTCTGTGCTGGGCCAGAATTCGAGCACCTGAGTGTGTCGGACACGCTGCTTCTTTTCTTCCAGCATCAAGGGGATGGCTCGCTCGTCAAGCCCCCCGTACAATGCGACCGCCCGCGCTAAGCCAAGCCGAATACGATCCATCGTCAAGCCTTGGCAGGCCTTTACGAGGGCGTCGTGGCCCCCTTGTGTCAGCCGAACCGTTACCTGTTGCAGCAGATGCTCAAGCTCATTCTGAATCTCTTCGCGGGTTGGAAACGACAAATTCAACACCGTGATTTCCGACTCAAGTTCCTGCGGAATGCGCAGCACAGGAGCTACCACAATCACGGTCTTGCGGCTTTGCCGCAAATGGCGAGACAAATTGCGGAGTTTGCGCGCTACCTGGATGTCTTCCATGAAGCGGTGGAAGTCTCGCAGGATGAACACCGCCGGGTCGCCCCGACCGGCTTTCTCGACCTCGTTCAGGGCCTGCACCGGATTGTTCTTGGCGAGTCCGTTGCGCATACCGTCCACAAAATCCCACACGAACAGCTCGCGCCGCTGCGATCCATAGCGCGTCACGTTTTCAATGAGCTGTTCAACGCGCTCTTCTTCTGGCGTCGGGACGAAAATGATCGGATAGCTGGCCCGTATCAGCAAATCTAATTCTTGTTCGAAGTCCATCGGCGTATTCCGCGCTGTTTATCTGGCGTCAAGAGGGTTAAGATAGTCAACCAACTACACTCTAGCGCAGAAAGGGTGCAGATGAAAGGGCAAGGCTCGCAGTTTCAATCGCTCGTCCGCTTTCTAACAGTCTTCTTAGTCGTAGCCGTAGTCGCCAGCTTTTCGGTGGCTTGCAGCGTTAGCTCCCCACTCGCTCCGACGCCCACCCTATTTGAGCTGCCGACCGCTGTCCCTCCATCAGAGGCGTCCGCGCCAACCC
>JAADYZ010000004.1 GCA_010092775.1 Chloroflexota bacterium | reverse complement strand
GTCTTCGACACAGCCACCAGGCAGATTTCATCGATCGAGCGTCTTGAGCGACTGGCGGCTGCGGCCATTCGCTCGTACACGTGAGCCAGACGATCCTTAATTGGAGAGGAACCAGTCATCAGGATACGGCTTCCTAGAGCAGGCTGATCAGAACGCCAAAGCGACCAGCCTTACCTCCTGCCCCACGATGCGAGAAGTAGTCTTCTTGATGGATCATGGTGCAGGTGCCTGCGACTTCAATTTGCCTCACGCCAGACTGCTGCAAATCGAAGCGATTGGCTTCCCACAGATCAAGGTGTGGGTTGCTCGATGCGTCTTGGGGCGGGCGAACGAAGGCTGACTGCGGATCGGGGTGATGTGGCGCAAAATAGGCGTGGACCTGCTCGATCACTTCCGGGCCAACTTCATAGCTGTCGGGGCCAATCGAGGGACCAATGCCTGCAAGGAGGGCGGCAGGGTCCGATCCAAAAGCGCGCTGCATCGCCTCGACCGTGCGCCTTGCGACGCCTTGGACCGTACCGCGCCACCCGGCATGGGCCAGGCCGATGGCACGCTTTTCAGGGTCAACCAGCAGGATCGGCACGCAGTCTGCGAAGCGCATCTCTAAAGTGAGGTCCGGCTGGTTGGTAATGATTGCATCTGCCTTGATCGGTTCTTCAGGTCCAGGCGCCCGATCGGTGAGAACAAGGACCTCGCTGCCATGGACCTGCCAGCTTGAGCGAACAGAAGCTGGATCCACATCAAGAGCAGAGAGCATCCGCCGTCGGTTTTCCTGAACGTTTTCTGGATGGTCACCCACCGTAGAGCCAACGTTGAGCGAGGCCAAATGGCCGTCACTAACGCCACCGTGACGGGTGAAAACCGCATGCGTCAATCCGTCAACCGAGTTGAATGAGGCGAATTGTTCGTAAGCTAGCGAGTCATGCTTATGCCGAATCATGCTTTGGAGTCTAACGCAGGGGGCGCGGCCTGGCTATCAATTTGTTCAACGGTTCGGTTGGCCATCCGGCTAATTCCTTCGAACATCAGAGGGGCGATGAAGGCCCCCGCAACGTGCGTTAGAGCGATAGCTTCCAGAGTCGCGATGCGCGTTGCTATTCCCGCCAGGCCGGGCAACAACGCCCCACCCAATGCTGCCGCTCCGACTTGAAAGCCAATCGCGTTACTCACATGGGCTTGACCCACTCGCTCATCGGTGCTGCCAATCAGCGCTGGAAAGACGGGTGCCATCGCAAAGCCGATCAGAGGGAGAGCCGCCAGACTAAGCCAGTTTTGCAGATTGAGCAGCATCAGCAGGCTGCCAAGCGCAATGCCGATAAAACTGAGGCGCAAAAAGCGACGCTCACCGAGAAGGTCGGCGATCCAGGTGCTGAGCAATCGACCGACCGTTAATGTTCCCCAAAAAAGGCCAACAAAGAAGCCCGCCAACTCGACTTGAACGCCACGACTCTCTGTTAGGAGGGTGAAGCTCCATTGCCCTACGCTGACTTCAAGACCAGTGTAAATCACGAACATCAGAATTCCAGCCCACACTCGGGGCAATCTGAGCGATTCGATCAGGCTGGCCTGTGGCGTTTCGTCAATGGCCTCTTGCTCTGGCTTAGGGCTGTCATCCCAGCGCTTGGCGGTGATCAGAAAGGCCGCAGCCAGCAGAATTTGGAGGGTCCCCACGATCACATAGCCACTGCGCCAGGTACTCAGCTGGAGCGACGCCGTCATGATCCAAGGGCCCAGGGCGGCTCCAAGCCCAAACATGGCGTGAAGAAGATACAGCAGGCGGCGATAGCGGCGGGCGATTACGTTGTTCAAGCCCGCATCAATGGCTCCTGCTCCCAGCCCAGCGCAGACCGCCAAAGCCAACAGGAGGCCCCACAAGGGGACGATGGTATAGCCAATGAGGGCCAGGCCAGTCAGCCCGGCGCTTGCGGCCAACAGACGACCGATCCCCAGCCAGGCAAGCAGTGCGCCGCTGAGCGAGGTACTCACCAGAAAACCGATGACCAATGCGGCGAGCAAGATTCCGAGTTGGTCGAGGCGGACTGAGAAGCTGCTGTGCATAGATGGCCAGGCCACGCCAAGCAATCCATCCGGGAGGCCAATACTGATGAATGCTGCGAAGGCCAGGAGAATGATCCATCGATCGGTGCGGCGTGGTGTAATAGTTTTGTTCTGTACCAAACAAGACTCCAATGATTGAGAGGGCCTGACATCATGCTGGCGCAGTTTACACAATGCTAACAGGCATTGCCATCGCAATGGCCGATTGATGACATATAAATTGTATGTTGACAGGGATATTGATCTGGCGCTTAAGGTGGTACAATAGCAGGACCGTTTCAAGCGGGGGGACAACTAGACCGTTATAAACCACGATTGTTGCGAGACAACGCACGCTGATGACCAACTATACCGATACAACTCCTATTGATCTCCTCTCAGATTTGGGCCGTGGACTGAGCCAATCATCTGATCTGGGTGGCCGCCTTGAGCATGTCATTGAGACACTGCTTTCGGTGACTGGTGCCCAACTGGGTTTCGCTGTCCTCATACCCTTTCGAAATGCGCCCCTAACAATCCACGCTCAGCGCCGCCTGACTGACCCAGATGCGGTACCTGAGGCCGTGCTTCGGCTCATCCAGCGAGCCGTTGACCGCAGTGAACCGATCTTGCTGCGTTCGGGCGAATTCGCCTCGCTGGAGGGTGAGCCGGAAACGATCGAACAAGGTTGGATGATCCTGCCCTTAGTACAAAAAGGACGTGCGATCGGCGCGATTTGCCTGGCTGAGCGCTTCGACGGAAGGCCCTACTCCGAGAGCGACATGGACCTCGCGCTGTCGATTGCTGGTTTTGGGAGCCTTGCAGTGGAGAATCAACGCCTATATGAACAGGCGATTGAATCTACCCTGGAGATTTGTCTGCTGGTTGAGTCGGCCAACGCGGTATCTTCGTGGTTTGACCTGCGCGGCGTGCTGCAAGCCATCACCAGCTATATCATACGCGGCTTGTCTGCCCATTGGTGTACCATCATCACGCTTGGGGCTGATGGCAAGAGCATGGCCCGCATCGCGGAATATCGCTCCGCATACTGGTCACGGGGGCAGGGACCGGCCCTAGCCGCATCGACGCAACTGACCCACTACCCCGTGTTTGCAAATGGCAAACCGAGCGCCCTCGCCCTTCAGAGCCATCGCTGCATGCTGCTGCCCTTGCGCCACCTGGGCCGGCCTGTTGGGGTGTTAGAGCTTGGCTCCCTCAAGATCAACGATGTATACGATCGCCAGCAAGTGCATTCTGCCTGGCAGGCCGTGGAAGACCTGCCCGACCTGCTTGCGGGTGTGGGCAGCGACCGAAATCAGAGCCAGCTCATTGATCGGGCGCGTCAACTCTTGAGTTCAAGCCGCAGCGATTGGTGCAGCATCAGCGAATGGGATGCCGACGCGCAAACGCTGCGCCGACGCCTGGACTATGGTACGGCCATTTTCGTCGATCGGCAGCCCTTGGACCCCATTGCACGCGATGCGATGTCGGTCAACCGGGCGATGCG
>JAADYZ010000306.1 GCA_010092775.1 Chloroflexota bacterium | reverse complement strand
TGGCGATGGCTGACCTGGATGGCAAAGAGCGCGAGGCGGCTATCCTGCTGCTGACTGAGGCAGGCGAAACGGTGCTGCCAGCCTTGCTGCGCGCTATGCATTCCGATCAACGTGATATGCGCCTCGGTGCGATCTATGCCTGCCAGGTGATCGGCGATGGGCGGATGCTGCCCCACATTATCCCGCTGCTGCTCGATGATGATAGTTGGGTAGTCTGGGCAGCCGTACAGACCGTCTGGTCCTTGGACCCAGACGGCTACATGGCGACCTTTCATGAGGCGCTGCAATCAGAGAAGAGCATCAACCTGGCCAAAACCCTACGCGAATATCACGTCTGGGACCTGGCCTTGACCGCCGACTTCCTGCGTGATCTGTTGACGCGCCGCCTTTCCGAAACACACATTCATCTGGCTACGGCGCTCTATTGGGCCGCCGGGGATGTGCTCACCTGGAGCGAGATGAGGGAGATCGCAGTGGCCCTTGCGGACTGTCTTTCGCGCGAGCAAATGGTCCGCGAGGTGGATTGGTTCATCGAATACACGCTGGGGCATATGGGTGCGCCGGCTGAACCCGGCTTGCGTCATGCTCTAACGGTGGTGCGCAATGAGCTGCTGCGCGAGTTGTTTGAAGGCGCCATCGAGCGCCTGGAGAGCGGCCACTATGACATCTGAGTCGCGTCGTGAGCCAGCGCTGCCCAGGCGTGTGGAGTCAGGCAGCGGCCTCGCACCGGCTCTGGCAATCGATGCGGCAGTGCGCGACTTGGTCCTGGCGATGGCTGACCTGGATGGCAAAGAGCGCGAGGCGGCTATCCTGCTGCTGACTGAGGCAGGCGAAGCAGTGCTACCTGCCTTGCTGCGGGCGCTTCATGCGGATCAGCGTGATGTGCGATTGGGAGCGGTTCACGCTTGCCAGGTGATCGGTGACGAGCGGATGCTGCCCCATGTGCGCCCTTTGATCCTCGATGCAGATGCCTGGGTGCGCTGGGCGGCACTTGATTTTCTCTTCACTGTTGAGGGCTATCAGCTGGCCAGCCTGTTGGACGATCTGCGTGGGCCACAGGGGGCCGGGCTGGCGCAGACGCTGGTTGCCTTTTTTGACGACCGCCTGTGGGAAATGCCCTTCGATGTCGACTTTGTGCTGGCACTGTTGGCCGCCGACCAGCCTGAGTACTGCACTACAACTGCCGTCGGGCTGTTCCAGTCGGCCAGTCGACGCTATGCCTGGCGGAGCGCAGCCCAGCGCGCGGCTGATCGATTGCACCGGGGTTACGAAGCACGCCAGCAGCGCATCGCAGCCGGGACCGAGTGGGCTTTGAGTGTGGAAGACATTGACCGGATCAGCCAGGGCATGCTCCGGCACTTGAGCCTGGGCAGCACGGTCACGGATTTGGATCGGGCGATAGTGGCCGCTTTCAGCGAGTGGGCCTCGCCCAGCACCATCGGGCGTGGGACGAAAGCGGCCTTGGTCCGAGCCGTTGAGCTGTGCCGGGATAAGCCGGGCTTAAATGTTGAGGTCCACTGGATACGAGGGCGGCTCTAATATGGATGCCATTGTGATCGATCCCTCGGGTCGTGAGCCAGCGCTGCCCAGGCGTGTGGAGTCAGGCAGCGGCCTCGAACCGGCTCTGGCAATCGATGCGGCGGTGCGCGACTTGATCCTGGCTTTGGCCGAGTTGGATGGCCGGGAGCGGGCGGCAGCGATCGACCTTTTGACGGAATTGGGCGAAGATGCCCTACCAGCGCTGCTGCTTGCCTATCGCTCTGAGGTGCGCGACATGCGCCTGGGGGCGCTGGTCGCCACTCGACTGATCGCTGACGAGCGGATGCTGCCCCACACCCTGAGCCTCTTGGATGACCCCGATCCCTGGGTGCGCTGGAGCCTAGGCGAGTATCTGAAAGAGGTCTACCGCGAGCACAGTGGCGCGCTGTTAGAGGCCCTGCGGTCGGCTGCTTACGGAGAGCGGCTGGCCCGGCTTTTGCTTCACCTGACTGGCGCACCTCTGGCCTGTGATGTGCTTTTCTTGCACAACCTTCTCGACCACATTCATTCGGATGCCCATCTCTGGTTGGCATTGCGGCTGGCAAATGACTGGGTCTTCGAGGAGTGTTATAGTCCAGATGAGGCCGAAGGGCTGGCGCTGCGCTTGATCGACTTCGCCAACCGGTCGGCAGCCTTCGATGTAGGCATCTACAATGTGCTGTTTCGCTATGGCGCCTTGAGCTTTGCGGCGCGGCAGCGCTTTGCCGCCCGCCTGCATGATCGTGATTTAGCGGAACGAATCAATCGACAGCTTGAACAAGAGATGGACCTGTAAGCTGATGACTGAGCAGGAGCGCCGCCAACGAAGTGGCCAGGAACCGGCCCTATCGGGGCAATATCAACAGGAGGGCAGCAGCGGCTATGAGCCGGGGCTGGCGATTGATGCAGCTGTGCGTGATGTGATCGTCTCGATGGCCTCGATTGACGCGCAAGAACGGGCCGCGGCCATCGATCTATTGGTCGAACTGGGCGAGAAAGCGCTGCTCGGTTTGCTGAAGGCCCTCAAATCGGAGCATCGCGATATGCGCTTGGGTGCGATGCGGGCGACTGGCGTGATCGCTGACGAGCGGATGGTACCGCACATGACGCCCTTGCTAACGGACCCTGATGAATGGGTGCGCTGGGCGACGGCCGTCGCCCTCTTTGGTATGGGGGAGGGCGGGCAGACCGCCAGGCTGGACGCGCTGCGTGCCGACGAAAGCGGGCGGGTGGTCGATGCGCTGGCCTCTGCCGACTGGGGCGTGATGTCCTACCAGGGGATCAACG
>JAADYZ010000305.1 GCA_010092775.1 Chloroflexota bacterium | reverse complement strand
TCGGCAGCGTCAGATGTGTATAAGAGACAGGGCCTGGCGGCTGCCTTCCGGCGTGCCTTCGGCGGCGAGACGATCACAGATGGAACCACCAGCCCAGCGGTCGCCCCGCCAGACCAGATGTTCGTTGGGTCGGGTGACACCCGCATGCGCCAAGCCGCTCTGACGCCTAGCCGCCTGGATTTCCCCGAACCGGAGAATCCTTATAAGGGTTTGTACGCCTTTGAAGAAGCCGACTCCGCCGACTTCTTCGGGCGACGTGATCTCGTTGAGCAATTGCTAGGGCGGCTCGGCCAGGAAGACCCGATTGGCCAGCGCTTTATCGCCGTCGTCGGACCGAGCGGCAGCGGGAAATCGAGCGTGATCAAGGCGGGGGTTATCCCGGCGCTGCGCGATAACAAGGTAGAGGGAACGGCTGACTGGTTCATCGTGGAGATGACACCCGACGTGCATCCGCTTGAGGAGCTAGAAGCAGCCCTGCTGCGTGTGGCCGTCAACCCGCCGGAGAGCCTGCTCAGCCAACTGCGCGAAGATGAACGCGGGTTGATACGTGCCGTCAAGCGGGTGCTGCCTGCTGATGACCGGATTGAGCTGGTGCTCTTCATTGACCAATTTGAGGAAGCCTTTACCCAGGTGGCCGATGAAGACGAGCGTGCCCAATTTCTCAGCGTTTTGGCGGCTGCGGTGCGCGATCCGCGCAGCCGGCTACGCTTAGTCATCACACTGCGGGCTGACTTCTACGATCGGCCCCTGCTCTACCAGGATTTCGGCAGCCTGCTGCGCGATCATACCGAGGTGGCGCTGCCCCTCTCTCGTGAGGAACTGGAGGAGTCCATCGTCCAACCGGCCAATCAAGTCGGCGTGAACGTCCAGCCCGAACTGGTGGCTGCCATCATTGCCGACGTGGTTGAGCAGCCCGGTATGCTGCCCCTGCTGCAATATGCGCTGACCGAGTTGTTTGAACGCCGCAAAGGCCGTGAGATGACCTTGCAGGCCTACCAGGAGTCAGGCGGGGTGCAGGGGGCATTGGCGCGCCGCGCTGAGGATCTCTTCAGCCAGTTTGATGCAGAAAGCCAGGATGCAACACGCCAGTTGTTCCTGCGTCTGGTGACGATCGGTGAGGGTACTGAAGACACACGGCGGCGCGTGCTGCGCTCTCGCTTGCTGTCCGTCGATGAGCGGCTAGAGCCAATTATCCAGATGTATGGCAAGGCCCGCCTATTGACGTTTGACCGCGACTCCGAAACACGCGAACCTACCATCGAGGTGGCCCACGAAGCATTGATCCGGCAGTGGGGCCGCTTGCGCGATTGGCTCGACAACAGCCGGGATGACCTGCGTCAACAGCGCCGAGTGGCTCGATCAGCGCAGGATTGGGCGGTATCTGGCCACGATCCAAGTTTCCTGGCAACCGGCTTCCGGCTCGATCAACTTGAGCAGTGGATGGAGTCGACCGACTTCATCTTGAGCAATGAGGAACAAGCCTTCCTGGATGCCTCGGTTGCTAAGAGCCAGGAAGCGGAGGCCGTCGAAGCCGCCCGCCGCGCCCGCGAAGAAGCACTCGAGGAACGCTCGCAGCGCATTTTGCGGGCTCTGGCGGTGGTCTTCCTGGGGGCGGCGGTGGTAGCTGCTGTGCTGGCCTTTCTGGCCTTCCAATCCGGGCAGGCTGCTGAACGCCAGGCGATCGTCAATCGCAGCCTCACACTTGCGACCGGCGCCCAATTGGCATTGGCGGACGACGACACCGATCAGGCCATTGTTTTGGCCCTGGCTGCCAATGACATCGAAGCCCCCCCTTCACAGGCCCGACGCTCGCTGGTTGAGGCAGGCTTTGCCCCTGGCACCCGCCGCGTTTACAGCGGCCATGAAGGGCGCATATTCGGCGTAGCGGTCGCGCCAGCCGGCCAGCGCATCGTGACCAGTGCAGGTGACGGTCGCCTGATGTTGTGGTCGCGAGCCTCTGGTGAGATGGCGCGAATCTATGAAGGGCATCAAGACACAGTCTTCGAGGCAGTCTTCTCTAATGATGGTCGCCAGATTCTTTCCGGCGGGGCCGATGGCAAGGTGATCTTGTGGGATGTCGAGCGAGACACAGCGAGCCTGACGATTGATGCCCATGAGGACGTTGTACGGGATGTTGCCTTAAGCCCGAACACCCGCCTGGCGGCCTCCGGCTCTGCTGACGGCACCGCTGTCATCTGGGACCTCAGCAGCGGTGAAGCCCTGCACACCTTGACGGGCCACAGCGATCAGGTTTTCGCGGTCGGCTTTAGCCCAGATGGCAGCACGCTGGCGACCGGGTCGCAGGATGCGACCATCATCTTGTGGGATGTCGAGACGGGTGAGCAACTCGCGGTGTGGGCCGATCACTCTGGGCGCATCAACGATCTGGCGTTTAGCCCGGATGGTGAGTGGTTGGTCTCAGCGGCAGGCGGGGATAACGCACTCTTCGTCTGGGAGGTATCCAGCGGAGTGGTGCTGCGGCGCATCTTTGGCCACGCCGACCAACCCTACGCGGTTGTCTTTGGGCCAGACGGCGACGTGATCCTATCTGGCTCACAGGATGGCAGCACCCGCGTCTGGAATGCCAATACGGGCGCGCAAATCCAGCGTTTTCTGGGCCATGCGGGCGGCGTTGAATCGGTGGCCTTCAGCCCGGATGGCAAGTCCGTTTTCTCTGGTGGGCAGGATAATGTGCTGCGGGAATGGGACCTGACCAGTGGAGCGGAACTCTTCCGCTTCACCGAGCACAGCGTGACGATCTACGGCACTGCCTTCCACCCGAATGGACGCTTTGCTGCCTCTGGGGCCTGGGATACGACGGTTGTCATCTATGATACTCAAAGTGGGCGCGCAGTGCGGCGCTTTGGGCAGATCGACAATACTGATCCAGCGGTTGGTCATACCAACTGGATCACCGACATTGAGTTCACCGCGGATGGCACAGGGGTCGTGACGGGGTCCTACGACGGAGCAGTCATCCTATGGGACTTTGAAACGGGCGAATTGCTGCGCCGCTTTGAGGGGCACGACAATCGCATTTGGGACATCGCCGTCAGCCCGGATGGGACGCGCGCCATCAGCGGCTCGCAGGATCAAACCGCCATTATCTGGGACCTGAACACCGGCGATCAACTGGTGCGGCTGGAGGGGCAGGTCGGCTGGATTCGCGGTGTTGATTTCAGCCCGGATGGCACCCGCGTGTTAACCGGCGCAGGCGAAAGTCAAACCGTTGTCGAGTGGGACGCGTTCACGGGCGAGATGATCCAGACCTTAACCGGCCATGAGGAATGGCTGTGGGAGGTTGTCTACTTCTCGGATGGTCAGCGAGCGCTGTCGAGCGCGAGTGATGGCGAGTTCATTCTGTGGGACCTGGAAAGCGGGCAACGCATCCGGAGCTTCATCGGGCATGACGGCCCCCTGACCAACTTCGCCCTTTATCCAGACGAAATGCTGGTGGCGACGGCTTCGTCAGATACGACCATTCGGGTGTGGGACATCGAAAGCGGCCTGGAGATTCGGCGCTTCACGGGGCACAGCGGCACTGTCTGGGGGCTGGCGCTGTCACCGGATGGCGAGACGGCCATCACTGGCAGCAGCGATGCGACTGTCCGAGTCTGGGACATCAACTTCACCCAGGACGAGTTGATCGAATGGGTACAAGAGAATCGCTATGTGCGCGAACCCACCTGCCTGGAGCGACAGGAGTATCAAATTGCGCCCCTTTGTGAGGATTAGCACAATAGGACCCTGGTCCTCGTAGGGAAAGTATGCATAGAACGCCGCTCAACCGTATGCTATTATTTAAGAAGATGCATAACAATCGCGCGAAGCTAGAAAGTGACTGAGATTATGCTGCACGACCGGAGCCTCTTTGGAGAGGCCAACCCCCAAACCGAAATAATCGGCTCTGCATTGCGAGTCTTCATCGATCAGATGCAGGACCCACCCCTCGATCGCATTCTTAGCCGGCACCGTCTGACGGATGTCAATATTCAAGAATGGTATCCAATTCGGCAGGTGCTTAACCTGATTGAGGACGTCTATTGCCTGCCCAATGGGCGAGCGATGGTGGCGGCCTTGGGGCAGGCCGGGGCACGATCTGTAGTAGGCTACCGGATCAATGGCAGCATAAGCGACCTGATTCGCATGTACACGCGCCTGCTCAACGGCCTCTACCGGGGTGGCAGCGGCAGCCATCTCAATGTGACGATGCTAGACGAGCGGCGCTTTCTGGCCGCCATTAGCGGGCCGCTGCCGCCTGAACTCTGGTATGGCATCATCCACGAGTTCATTCGGTTACATGGCCCCATCGACAGCCAACCGGTGATCTACTGGCTGCCCTTCAGCCATGGCTACCTGTTCAACGTGAACTGGTAGCGGCTCCGCTAAGACCAACCTGTTTTGACTATCCCACAGAAGCGCCCTCCGCGGCGCTTTTGTTGTTTGATGCTACAGGACAATCTCGGTGAGCGATCGAGGCCGTTACACTTCGACTGCTGGTCGATTATGCCCCCGTCCGTACACGTAGAGCGCTACAATGCCCCTGAGCGAGCGCGGATACAGGACCTACTGGCAGATCTTCGCTCAGCTTGAGACGGGCGGTTTGTCTTTCAGGTCATCGCGGACGGAGTTATGCAGCGGCACGCCCTGACGATAAGCAGCCAGTGAGATCGCATGGCTCGCGACGGGCGCTGAGATCAACAGGAAGATGGTCAGCGCCATCAGCTTGAGTCCCTGGGATGGCTCGAGTAGGCCGGAACCGATCATCAAGCTGATCAAGCCCAACGTGGAGACTTTGCCAGTGGCATGCAGTCGGGTATAGACATCGGGGAAGCGAAAGATGCCGACGATCCCCATGATGCTGAAGAAGCTCCCCACCCCCAAGGCGATAAGCCCAAGTATTTGCAGGATGACCATTAGAAGGCCCTCCCTTCAGAGAGATAGCGGGCGATGGTTAGGGTGGCGACGAAGCTAAAGGCCGCAATCGCGATGCCCACATCGACCAGAATGCCCGAGTCCAGGTAAACACCGAGAACGACAATCACGCCGACAATCAAGGTCGAGACTGTATCAACCCCTTGCAGACGGTCAGCATCGCTGGGCCCCACCCAGATGCGATAACTGGCAGGGATCATCAAGATGACCAGAATGAGCAGGGTGATTTGTTCCGCTATGCTAAGCAATTGTTCCATCTTAGAGTCCTAGAATCCGTTTGAACCATTTCACACGTGTGATCTGTGCCCCAGCTTGTTCATTGGCAAGACAGTCATGCACGTCGAGGGCATGAACGTACATCGTCTTGGTGCCGTCAAAATCGACTACCATCTCGCCAGGGGTCAGGTTAATGGAGTGCGCGCTGAGCGCCGCCATCAGTTGGTGAGTACTTTCGTCATCCACCTCAATTGCCACAATGCCGGACGCAAGCGGCATCCGGGGTGAGAGCACGCGGCGCGTCACATCGATGCTCGATACAGCGATGTCCTTTAACATGATCAAGGTGTAGAGGACGAAAGCCAGCACTTGATCGGGCAAACGCCTGATTGACCAACTGTCACCGAGATGCTCATTGCGCAAGACACCCAGGATCAAGAACCCTAGCGCGTAGCCAAAGAGAAAGCCAAAGAGGTTCACCTGGCCCGTTAACAACACCCAGGCTACAGCCAAGATGATCGCGAGCAGAAGTCTGACGCCAATTTTCATGGGCATGGAACTAGCCTCCTAACACAGCGATGATATAGATTTCTGGATTGCCGATTTGCTCGACCGTCGCACTCGCCACATCCAGCAAGGGTGTCGCATAGAGGCCCAAGACGACGCAGGCCGCCACCAGTAAAGCCGGGGCGAGCAAATTGTCGCCTTGTTCCTTGAGCTTGATATGATCGGGCTTGTCTTTCTGGAAGATGTGCTGCCAGGTGCGCATCATGTATAGCAGGGTCAGGATGCCGCCACCGACCACCAGGCCGACCGCCCACCAACCCTGTGCATCGATGCCACCCTGGACCAGCGCCAACTTGCTGATGAAGCCGTTGAGCGGCGGAACGCCCGCCAAGGACAAACCACCCAGAATGTAGATCACCCCGGCCAGCGCCCCAATCTTCTTGCCGACGCCTTCGATTTCCGTGTATTCGGCTTTCTTGGCGACGGTGTTGCTGGAGATCGCGCCCATCAGCATCAGCATGGCCGACTTGATGAAGGCATGGTTGAAGGCATAGACAATCGCACCGAGCAGGGCGAGCGGTGTTCCCCAGCCAATACCCACCAGGATGAAGCCGATCTGGCCGAAGGTAGAGTAAGCCAGCATTCGCTTCCCGTCATAGGTCCGCAGCGCACCCAGGCCTCCAAAGAAGATACCGACAATACCAAGCACCAACAGCAAGTCTTGAATCGCTCCGGCCTCTTCGGTGAACAGCAGCGTCGTCAGTCGGATGATGCCATAGACGCCAACCTTCACCACCACCGATGACAGCACCGCATGAACCGGCGTCGGGGCGGTGGTATGGAAGTCGGGCTGCCAGAAGTGAAAGGGGAAGACGGCACTCTTGAGTAAAAAGGCACTCATGAGAACCAATCCGGCTTGCTGAGCCAGCAGCGGTCGGCCTTCTACTGCTAGCGACTGGGCGATATCGGCCAGGTTGAGCGTGCCGAAGCTGGCATACATCGAACCGATGCCGAGCAGCAGGAAGAGCGTGCCGAGGCCGCTAATGAACAGATATTTGATGGCCGCCTCAACACCCAGGCGATGATCCGAGATACCCACCAGGGAGATCGATGCTAGCACCATCAGTTCCAAAAAGACAAAGATGGTGAACAGGTCGCCGCTGTACATCGTACCGAGCAGACCGGTGTAGATCGCCAAGAAGAGCGGCATAAAGGCCGGGGTATTGACGGCTTTATCGTGGCAGCCGAGCGCATAGAGAACGCCAGCCGTCATCACAGTGGAGCACATCACACCGAACAGGCCGGAGAACAGGTCCACCACCAGCACGATACCGAAGGGCGCCGCCCAGGCACCCAACTCATAGACCAGTGGTGCGCTGGGATCGAGCCAGTTGGACCATAGAGCCAGCAAACTGGCCACCCAGGCAATGATCGCGGCGATCATAGCGACCGCCCCTTGGACTCTAACGAAGCGGGCCAACAACAGGCTGATAATCCCACCAGCCAGCGGCCCAAATATCGGAAGCAGAATGAGCAGGTTGTCCATCGATTAGCCTTTCAGGCCGTCCATCTCATCCGAATCAATTGTCTCGTAGCGACGTGACGAGACATTCACCAGCCCCAGCAGCACCGAGAAGGAGCCAAAGCTGATGACCACCGCTGTCAGGATGAGGGCCTGCACCAGCGGATCTGCAGGGCTGCCACCCGCCTCTACCTGATCGGTATACGCGGGGACCTGTCCGTCGAAGGCACCAACAGCCAGCAAGAACAGGTTGACGGCGGTGAAGAGCGTGTAAAAGCCCATCGCCTGTTTGATTTGGTCACGACGCAGCACCTGATAAACGCCGATCCCAAACATGAGTCCGGTTCCGATTGCAAATAAGACATTCATAACTTGCTCACCTCACGTGGATGAGTGATTGCTTCCAAAATGGTCGCCATGCCGCCGAAGACCGTCAGGAAGATGGCGAACTCGAAGACAATAGTAGACGAGAATTTGAGACCAGCGGGGAGGTCCCAGCCGCCCCAGAAGCCCAGAAAGTTGCCGCCAAGGAACAGCGGCACACTGGCATTGATGAGCTGCACCAGAATACCCACCCCAATCAGACGGCCCGGGTGCAGCCATCTTAGGCGTTCACGCGTCTCGGTATAGCCGAAGACGACATACCACAACCCGACCGCAAGGCCCGCGATGACCCCGGCTGTGAAGCCATCCCCAGGGGAGGAACTGCCATAAAGGATATGGGAGGCTGAGATCAGCAGTGCAAATGGCAGCACCAGGGCCGCCGAGACGCGCGTCAAGGGGTTGGAGAGGTAGAGGCTTTCCTCCTGCGGTAAACGCTCTAGCACTTCTTCATCGACATTCTTGAGATTCGCTCGCAGATCGAGCAGGCGAGTGGTCCGTTCCCCATCGACCCGCCAATACGTTGATAGCAGGGTCAATACACCGATGGCGGCCATACCAAACACGGCGATTTCCACCAGGGTATCGCTGCCGCGAAAGTCGGTGATGATACCGGCAACGACGTCGCTTGCACCGACCTGAACGTCAGCATTATCGAGGTGCCACTGTGCGATGGTGTCACGCTGCGGCCGGGTGCTCACTGCGGCCAGGGCAAACACCCCGACCAGCAGGCCGACTATCCCGGAGATCAGAATGTCACGGGTGAGACCCAGCCGCGTTTGTTCGTGCGCTTTGGCCTCGACCTCTTCACGTTCTCGCAGGCTGATGCGCCCCAACATAATAACGAAGAGGACAGTTGCCAAAGTCTCGACCAGGAACTGCACCAGCGCAACGTCTGGCCCTGGTTCGATGAGGAAGAGACCGCCTACTGCATAGCCCATCACCCCGATGGCCAGGATGGCGGGGAAGTGCTTGCGCACCACCGCCGACACCAAGGCAGCAGCTAAGGCCAGGACCAAGAAGACAATCCCCAGAATGTCATCGATGCCCGCGAATTGGGGCACGATATTGCCGCCTACCCACAGGTCAAATTCTGGGCGGAAGAGCACCGGCACCACCAATAGGA
>JAADYZ010000304.1 GCA_010092775.1 Chloroflexota bacterium | reverse complement strand
GCTGCCATGTAGCCATAATGGTCGCGGAAGCTGTCCAGGCCGCGCAGCTCTGCAATGATGATATCATCCTGGTCGCGCTCGCCTTCGATCAGTAGACGCAGTTCTTCGTCCACTGGCTCGCCTTCAGGCAGTGTGGTCACCGGATTCTCAGCGGTGGTGACGGTGACGCGGTGGAGGGTGTTACGCACGCGCAGACGCAGCTCTTGGATGTCGAAGGGTTTGGTGATGTAATCGACGACGCCCAGTTCGAGGCCCAGCAAGCGATCGTCACGGTCACGCCGTTCGGTCAGGAAGATCACCGGGATGTTGCGCGTCTTGTGGCTGGCGCGCAGCCGGTTGAAGACTTCGTAGCCGTCAATATCAGGCAGGTGAATGTCGAGGATAGCCAGGTCGGGGATCATCTCACCGGCCAGCTCAACCGCCGGTTCACCCCAGGCTGAGACGATCACCTCGTAACCCTGAACGTTGAAATAGGCTTTCAACATCTCGGAGAGGTCCAGGTCGTCTTCAACGATGAGGATTTTGGCTTTGTTGGTGGCCATGATTTACCTCGATCTCATCCCCTCATGGCTGCTTCGAGGGGCGGATGGTATCGGGGAAAACAACAGTCACAGCATTCGCTGTCTGCCGACAGCTTGAATGCTGCGATTGATCGTTTGCTGGTTGGATGTGTCGGCCTTGGAGTCCTAGACCAGCTTCTCAAGGTCTGCGACAGCACGACGCATGTCCAGGAAGATGATGCCGAGCTTCGCATCCTGGTGAGCCAGAACGGTCAACACGGCTTCGTCGCCGACCGCCATCAGGATGACATAACCATTCTCACCCTTGATGTAAACTTGCTCCAGGGTGCCGCGTCCTAGCTCGCTCGCGATACGTTCACCGAGGGAGAGCATGGCCGCGGACATCGCCGCTACACGGTCTTCTTCTACCCCAGCTTGCAGCGCTGAGGCCATGATCAAGCCGTCTACACTTACTACCGCCGACGCCTCGACTCCGTCGGTACGCGCCATCTCTTGTAGACGATCTACCATCATTTCGGTACGAGACTTGGTCAAGGTCGACTCCTAACTGTGCATCAGGATTGGTGACAAAGTTTGGGCGGCTGCCCTTGTGTAATGGACCTGCTTGGACGCCGCATTTTTTTCAACTCTAGCTTCAGGATTGATGTGTTTCGACTATAGCATACTTGACCTCGTTCCACAACATAGCCTGGGCCCTTGATAGCCGGTTGAAAGGTCACCGTGAAAATCATCAAGACCCCGTTAGAATCGCCCCCTGAGTCCTACATCGGGCGACAGCCTTGCTATAATCAGCAGGACGTTCGACCCGTCCTGAACGCTGCCAGGAATCCGAGTGATCTATGTCCGTCCAAAGCCCTGATTCATCCGCCTTTTCCGCCGCATTCAAGCGGGCGGCAGTGCTCTATCACCCCAAGATCGAAGCCTCTGAGCCGCTGGCGCGTGAGATCGCTGCGGCATTGAATCAAGCGGGCTGCGACGCCTGGTTGGCCCTCACCTGGGATCAAGACCTGATCTTGCCGCGCATGGACGAGACCGGCCTGATCATTGTGCTGGGCGGCGATGGCTCACTGTTGCGGGCGGCGCGCATGTCTGCGGCCCATCCCATCCCGCTGTTGGGCGTCAACATGGGGCGGGTGGGCTTTCTGACGGAGGTCAGCCCAGACACCTGGCAAGAGAAGCTGCCGCGCGTTTTGGCTGGCGATTACTGGCTGGAAGATCGCCTGATGATCGAGGCGACCGCCTGGCGCGGCGATGAGAAGTTGGGCGAGCACCTGGCCTTGAACGATGTCGTCATCAGTCGTGGAGCGCTGGCGCGGGTAGTCCGGCTGCGCACCGAGATCGACAACAATTATCTGACCACCTACGTGGCTGACGGCTTGATCGTCAGCACGCCGACAGGCTCAACCGCCTACGCGATGGCGGCTGGCGGCCCAATCTTGCCGCCCGAACTGCGCAACATCCTGGTGCTGCCGATTGCGCCGCATCTGACCCTGGACCGGGCGATCGTCTTGTCGGAAGGGGCCGAGGTGACGGTACGCCTGAAAACCGATCACACCGCGATCCTGACGGTTGACGGACAGACAGCGGTGGAGATGCAAAATGGCGATCACGTTTGTGTCACGACCAGCTCGCACAAGTCGCGCTTTATCCGTTTGGGCAAGCGTACTTACTTCTATGACGCCCTGATCGAACGGTTGGCACCCAAACGCGACAGGTAATCAAGATGCGACTAAACACGTCCAAACACCGAGCGAGGTTTATTTTTAGGTAAGGATAGAAGATGGCAGAGGTACAAGCAATTCCGCAGGAACACGAGCAGGAACATGGGGATGTCCTCTATTGCAGTGTGCACCCCAGCGCAGAGACATCACTGCGCTGTAACAAGTGTGGCCGCCCGATGTGCACCAAGTGCGCCGTCAAGACGCCGGTCGGCTATCGCTGCAAGGAGTGCGTGGCTGGGCAGCAGAAGACATTCTACAACGCCGAGTCGCAGGATATATTCATCCAGGGCGCGATCGCGCTGAGCCTGGGCTTTGTTGGCGCAGGCCTGTTGATGGGCATCTTGAGTTTTATTGGCTTTTTCGGCTGGTTCATCGCCTTTTTCGTCAGCCCCGGCATTGGTGCTGGCATCGCGGATTTGGCGCACCGGGCGGTCGACAAGCGGCGCAGCAGATATGGTTGGCTGGTTGTGGCGGGTGGCATCGTCCTGAGTGGCCTGCTGGCGATTGGGGCCTTGTGGCTGTTCTGGTTCTCCAACCCCATCGTTAGCCTGATCTACCTGGTGGCAGCAACCGGTGGCGCGGTCGGACGCTTACGAGTGACCGGCGGCCGGATCCGCCTCTAAGCTAATTCGGGGCGTGACATCTACACTCTCAGCATGGTGAGCCAGGGCCGCTTTTCCAATAAACAACAGTTCCGTGATTTGGCTGATCATCTTGACCGTTACCCTCTAAGTGGACTTGTAGCATGTTGCCTTCACATCTCATTCTACGCGAAAGCTGCACTGGAAGTGCTTGACATTTCGCCAGGCTGCACCTAGCATCTGCCTATGTGCGCAAGAGAAACGCCAGGCAAGGGAGAATTGAATGCTTTCGCCAAGAGCAATCACGTGGGTGCTTGTTGGGGTTGTCATTGTCCAGGTCTTCGATGTTGCCATTCATATCGCAGTGGATCAATTTGAGCCGATCCGTGTGGTCTCCAACCTCACGGTGGCGGCCTGGGTCGGTGTTGTGCTTTTTGGATGGTTGGCTGGTCAGGAACGACGGCTGGGTATCGCCGCGCTGGGATTGTACGTGCTGCTCAACGTCGGCTTCGTCGCGACCCAGGGTGTGATCAATGAGGTAACTGGCGAGTTCCGAACCCTGTTGTTCATCCTGGTGGCTGTGACAGGTGCCCTGGCGGCCTGGGTCATCGCATCATTCAACAAGGATGATGTCGCTGCGGCCTGATGGGGTCGTCAAGCGCCGAAAGCCCCGCATGCGGGGCTTTCGAGTAGCGTCAAGGGTGTGGCTAGCTCAACTGCGGCAAGACCTCTTTAGCGAGGCGTTCGATGCCGTCCATATCCTCTAGATCGAGCCATTGCAGCATGACACGCTGCACGCCTGCGTCGTTTAATTCGCCCAACTGCTCCACAACCTCATTGGATGTGCCAACCACTAGGCCGCGCTCGCGGGCTTGCTCACGGGTCGGTTTGGATGAGTAGGCGTTCAGCTTGGCCTCAATCCCGGCGGCGTCTTCGGCATAGACCTGTCTCTTATACACATCT